>CAZHIK010000314.1:0-9099 GCA_964532635.1 uncultured Enterobacterales bacterium | reverse complement strand
CACCTTCGACATCCCCGAGTTGGATCGCGAAACCGCGCGGGAGCGCTGGGCGAGCGACGAGTACCCGCGACGAGAGGGCGGGAGCGCTCCAACGGTGGGCCCAGAAGACTTCGATCCCGAGGCTCTCTCCTCGGCGGCCGTCGAGGTCGCGACCCCCAAGACCACCCTGTTCCCCCGCACCCGCACCCGGCTGCTGGTGGAGATCGGCGGCCTGCTGGTGATCGCGGCCCTGGGCGCGTGGTTGATTCCGGTGCTGATGAGAGCGAAGCCGCCAGAGCCACCGGGCGAGACCATCCAGCCGATCGCTGCACCCGCTCCGGAGCCCATGCTGGAGCCAGAACCGCTGGAGCCGCCTTCGGAGTTGGAGACGACACCTGTCGAGCCGAATCCGGAGCCCGCGCCCGTCGAACAGCAGCCGAACCCAACGCCGGTTCCTGCTGCCTCGATGCCGCAGCCCGAGGTCCAAGAGCCGGAGCCCGAGGTCCTCGAGACCGCACCGGAGCCCGAGCCCCCGCCCCCCGAACCGGCCGTCGTCAGCATCGCTGGCGATGCCCTCGAGGTCCACCTGGTGGAGAAGAACACCGGGCTGCGGCTCGAGGTCGGGCCGGTACCATCAGGGTCCTACACCCTGATGGCCCGCTTCGCCCCAGGCGAAGCCTACGAGGTGGCCGCGGTGCTCGATCTCGAGCCGGGCCAGCAGATCCAGCTGTCCTGCAACGCTGCCTTCCGCCAGTGCAAGTAGGGTCAGAGTCGCCGCGAACGATCAGGACGGCTCAGCTCCAGCCCCAGGCGGGCCGCAGCGTCCACCAGGCCGCGGCCGCGATCGGTGACCATCACCGAGAAGCGGCCCGTGGCCGTCAGGCACACCAGGGTGATGATCACGAAGAAGGCCCGCGGCTGGTGGCCCAGCACCACCAAACCGAACACCAGCAGTCCCAGGGTGCAGATCACGGCCAGCAGCTCGGCGTAGCGCGCCACGTCGCGGTCGAAGCGCGGCCCCGCCGAGGCCAGGATCGGGAAGATCATCAGGTAGGTCCAGTCCGACAGCACCCCGTCCGGAGCCTGGTTGCCCTCGGGCAGGTAGAGCATCCGCACCGCGACCAGCAGCGCGACCATGACGTTGTCGAGCGTCAGCACCGTGTACGGCACCGCGCGAGGCATCAGCGGACGCCGGACCACCAAAGCGACGCCGGCCATGGCCAACAGCCAGGCTGAGAGCACCGAGCCCTGTGCCACGGTCACCGCGGTCGCCCTGGCGCCGGCGTGCAACCAGAATCCCAGGGACATCGCGATGCCCAGTGCCACCAGCACCATCTTCACGCTGTTGATGCGCCGTTCGTTGCGGTGGGCTTCCTCGTAGACCAGGTCCACCAGGCAGCGGGCCTTGGTGTTCCCTTCCGCAAAGAGGGGGGGACGAGGCGAGATCGGCTCGGGGGCGGGCATGGAGCGCATGGTATCACCCCGGCGACCGGGGATCGGCGGCGACGTGATAGCATCCTTCCCTCCACGCGGAACCCGGGGATCCATGAGCACCGAACAAACCGTCGCTGACACCGCCTGGACCGCCGAGCACCGCGACGACGCCGTGGTGTTCCTGCTGGCGCACCACCCCGACCCGAGCCTCGTCGGGCTCCGCAGGGTGCTGAACGAAGGCGACCGCTGGGTCATCGGGCGGGGCCGCTCAGTGCTCGGCCGGGGGGTGCTGGACGACCCCAGGGTCTCCGGCGAGCACGCCGTGCTGGGCCGACGCCGCAACGCCGTGCTGCTGCGGGACTTCGACAGCCGCAACGGCACCAAGGTCAACGGCCAGCGCATCGTGGACTGCCAGCTGGTGCCCGGCGACATGGTGGCCATCGGCAGTGCCATCTGGGCGCTCACCCACGAGCCCGAGGAGCGCCCCGGCCCCAAGCCCTCGGAGTTGGGCATGGTGGGCATCAGCTGGGAGCTGCAGCAGGTCGCCATCCAGGTGGCCCAGGTGGCTCCGCGTCCCACCACCGTGCTGGTGCTCGGCGAGCCGGGCGTCGGCAAGGAGCTGGTGGCCCGGGCCGTCCACGACAGAAGCGGACGCCCAGGCCAGCTGCTGGCCGTCAACTGCGGCGCCATGAGCGATCAGCTGCTGCAGAGCGAGCTGTTCGGCCACGTGCGCGGCGCCTTCTCCGGCGCGGGCAAGGCCCGCCAGGGCCTGGTGGCCCGGACCCACGGGGGCACCCTGTTCCTGGACGAGATCGGGGACGCCTCGCCCTCGCTCCAGGTCAGCCTGCTGCGCCTGCTCGAAAACGGCGAGTACCGCCCCGTGGGCTCCGACCGCATCGAGCACGCCGACGTGCGCGTGGTGGCCGCCACCAACCGGCTGGGGGCCAACCCCGAGGCCTCACCCCTACGCGCGGACCTGCTGGGCCGCCTGTCCCAGTGGACCATCCCCGTCCCCCCCCTGCGCCACCGCCGCGAGGACATCCCTGTCCTGGCGGCCCACTTCGGTGCGCAGGTCCGAGGCGGCCCGGTGCAGCTCGACCACCGCCTGGCCCTGGCCCTGTGCCTGTACGACTGGCCGGGCAACGTGCGCGAGCTCGCGTCCTTCATTGAGCGCCTGGTGGTGCAGTGCCGCGGCGCCGAGAAGCTGCGCCTGAGCCCCGAGCAGCTGCAGCGCCTGGGCCTGGGCCGCCGCCCCGGTGACCCCATCCCCGGCATCTCCCCCAACGCTGACACGGGCCCCATGTTCCACCGTCCGTCCCGCCCCCTGCCCGCGCGATCGACCGGCCGGGGCGCGGCTCAGGCTCCCAAGCCCCAGCGGCCGAGCGCCGACGAGCTCCGGGCGGGCCTGCTCACCTGCGGCGGCAACATGAAGGAGCTGGCCGCCCGCCTGGGCGTGGGCCGCAACACCCTGTACCGCTGGTTCGCCGCCGCCGGGATCGATCCCAAGAAGGTGCGGGAGGGCGGGGAGTAGAGCTCTGTTTCAGGGGAACGGGGCGTGTTCCAGCCTGTGTTCCGTGGGACACAAACAGCGTGAGCCAAGTGCCGGGATAGCCAAGGGAATCTGCTGAAACAAAGCTCCTTCTCGCCCGGCCGGAGCGAGGAGCGACCCGCTTGGCCCCCTTCTTGCGAATGCATGGGAGCAAGATGCCACGCTCGAAGCTCCTCACCATCATCGCCCTCATCCTCCTGCTGGGAGTGGTGATGTGCGCGAACGTCGGCACCCGCCGGCCCTGGAGCCGCGAAGCCAACGGCTGGCAGGCCTTCATGTGGGGGACATCCCCGTAGGGGACCCACTCGGCGGGGCGGGGGCTCCGGCCCCCGCCCCACACTCCCACCAGCAGAGCGCTCGACACCCCAGCCCAGGACAGCCCTTGCGCATCAACCCCCTCACCACCATCGTCCTCCTCTCCTTCGCCTGGTCCATCACCCCCGCCTGCCCCCCCCGGAACGACACCGCTCCCCAACCCGACACGGACCCACCCGAAGCCGACACCGACGACGACGACGACACGGGCAGCGACGGCGACGGCTGGGAGCGCACCCCTCGCTGATGTGCGCCGCCGAAGCCCAGGTCATGTGCGCGAGCAATCCATAGGGCTCAACGTTCCGAGCCGAAGAAGATGGAGACCACCCCCGCGCCCTCCAAGTCGCCGACCGCACGCTGGTGGTCGGCGATGGCGAAGTCATCGACGCCGTCGCCGTTCAGGTCTCCACCCACAGCCGGCTGTGGGAGACGGCTGGCGGCGCTGAGGTCCGCCTGGGAATCCAGGATGGCGTCGGCGTGGTCGGTGTCCAGAGCGCCGCCCATACACTCCACGAGCCGCTGGCCCGTATAGACGAAGAACTCGCTGTGGCTGCCCACCAGGACATCGGGGATGGTGTCGTTGTCGATGTCTCCCAGCGGCACTACCTGGTTGCCCACCCCCTGGTCGGCCTCGACGCCCCCGATCTCGAGGATGGTCGCGCCGGAGGGGTAGTCCTCGAGGGTCGCCCCATCGGTGATGGCCCAGCCGAAGACCAGGTAGGCCCTTCCACGCCCGTCGCCTTTTGCTTCGCTCGCCTCGGTCGCCACGAGCAGCTCGTCGTAGCCATCGCCATCGATGTCGCCCCCGGGGTGGATACGAAGCCCCACCTGCTCGACGCCCCGAACACCCTGGATGATGTCCCCGTGGAGCTCCGGGGTCTCGAGCTCCCCCGGCCAGTCGTGCTGGTAGAACGGACCAGGCAAGACCCAGACGGCTCCTTCTGCGTCCTCCTCACAGTCGTCGCGTTCGGAACCCGAGCATGGGCTACCCACCACCAGATCGTCGAGCCCGTCTCCCGTGAAGTCCAAGACACAGGCGCGCTCACGCTCACCGATGGTGTCTCCTTCACGCTGGCCCATCAGCGCGAAGGAGGCATCCTCCACGCTCACACCATCCTGCTCGCGGAAGGGCCCAGGAAAGATGTGCAAAGAACCGGTACCCCGCACTCCCCCCTCGGCCTCGGTGCAGCCAAAGACGAAGTCACCGGCCCAGTCGCCGTCGAGGTCGCCCACCAACACGGAGCTCAGGCTCTGCCCGGATGAGATGCCGTACCAGCTGGCGAGGCGCTCGTCCGCATCGAGATCGGTGGCTTCGAGCCGGATCACCTCGTCGGTGATGGGGCCGTAGACCACCCAGACCGCGCCGGCGTTCTCCTCGGTCCGCTCCCCATCCTCCCCGGGACCATCTGCGCGCTTGGCGCCTACGACCAGATCCTGGATGCCGTCGCCGTCGAGATCGCGGTGCAGCGACACCGAGCTGCCCACGTACCAGTCCTCGAGGGTGCCTTCGACCAGGATGTCGGGCTGGTCAGTCAGGAAGACATCGGGCTCTCCATCCAGGTTGTCGTCACAGCCGTCCACCCAGTCGAAGCCGTAGTCCAGCACCTCGGGATCGAGATCGTCCACGTCGCTGCCACCGCAGCTGCAGTCGGACAGGCCGTCCGCGTCCGCGTCGCAGTCCACCACACCGTCGCAGTCGAAGTCGACGTCGTTGCAGTTGCTGTCGCCATCACAGGCGGACTCCGCCCCCGGGCGGACGTCGGCGCGCAGGTCGTTGCAGTCGCCAGCCACCCGCGCGAGGCCCGGTTGCTTGACAGCGAGCTGCCAGCACATCGACGTCTGCTCTCGGACAACCCCGAACCCGTCCCCGTCCTCGTCGGTGTACAGGACTACCCAATCCTCGTCGATTCGGCCGTCGCAGTCGTTGTCCACCCCGTCGCAGTACTCCCGAGCACCAGGGTTCTTCTCGGGATCGAGATCGTCGCAGTCCTCGAGGTGGTCGTAGCCATCGCCATCACGGTCCTGGCGGAGTTCCAAGTCCTCATCGCTGACGTAGGGACAGCCCAGGGCGAGGGTCAGCGCGAGGGCGTGGAGAGGGCCGAGCATGGGTCCTACCAGGTGGCCGCGGCGGTGACGCCCAGGCCCGCCGACAGGACCACGGCGCCCAGGGAGGTGAAGCCCAGGACATTGGTGCGCAGCTTCAGATCGCTGAGCTCGTCATCGCCGAGCTTGTCCGCGGGATCCGGGTGGTAGGCCCAGAACTGCGCCTTGTAGTGCATGGCGAAGCCGTACAGCACGCTGGAGGTGACAAAAGCACTCCCCGAGCCGATGAGCAGGCCGCTCCGACGCCGCTTGCGCCGCAGGTCGTCGATGGGCAGGGGGCCGAAGGCGGGCACGGGCTCGCCGGGGAGCACGTAGAGGCTCTGCTCGAGCAGGTCCCCTTCGCCGAAGACCTGCACCACGCTCGAGATGCCGTCGGGACGCGGTGCGCCCCGGATGCCGTCCACCCCCACCCAGCCCTTGCGCGGGGGGATGGTGGGCTGCAGCTCCCCCTCGTCGGCGTTGACGGACAGATCGTACAGCCGCACCAGGCTGTGTCCCGGGGGCGCCACCGAGGCGGGGATCTGGTAGCCGGGCTCGAGGCGCCGGGCGGCGTGAAACTCCCGCATCACCGCCTCGGAGTCGCCACCCGCGAAGGCGGCCAGGGCCATCATGCGGTGAAAGGCCGCCGCGTCGCGGGGCTGGATGGGCTGGCCCAGGCAGGGGATCACGGCCAGGGCCTGCTCCCGGGCCAGGGAGAGATCGGGGAGATCCATCGCCGCGAAGGCTCGCTCGCCGCGCTGGGCGGCCCCGAGGAAGTCTGCCACGCTGGTGGTCTGCTCGCAGGCGGGGGCGTCCTCCGCCAAAACAGGCATCGAGAGCGCCAGGAGTCCGAGTGCGAGGCCCAACATTCCGCGACGATACGTCGCGGCGGGAGGGCGGGTCATGGTCTTAGGGCTTTGGAGGCGTGTTCCTGCGATTACCGGCCCGATGATCGCGGCGGGTACGTCGACGCCGGCAACCACCGGGCGCCGCCGGGCTCGCGGACCGGGGGCAGCTCGGCCCACAGATCGCCCGCGACCGGGGCGCTGCCTGGCGGTGGCGGAAGCCTGGCCTCCAGATCCGCCAACTCGAGATCCCAGGCGAACTCGAGCTCGCAGGCCGGACGATCGAACGCCGGACAGAGCTGGGCTTCGGGTGCCTCGTCGTAGCCGTCCTCGGGGGCCTGACAGAGTTCCCCCTGGACGAACAGATCAGGGTCGTTCTTGGCCCAGGAGTTGTCCGACAGCACAGCCGCTGCATCATCGAGGAACAGACCCGCGCCAGCGTTGCCGCTGATGCTGTTGCCCTCGAGCAGCAGGCCTTGGGTGCCGTCCCAGGCCCCCACCCCCACCGCGTACACCCCATCGCCGCAGCGGGTGGTGACCCCGTGGGGCAGGCCGGTGCTACTGGTGATGGTGTTGTCCGTCAGCTGGTGGCTGCCGTCCAGGCGCAACCAGACTCCAGCCACGGGATGGTCCCCGATGATGTTGCGCTCGAGGATGAGCGTGGGGGCGACCATCTCCCACTGGGTGGCCGCGAAGACCCCCACGCCACCACCGACGTTGGTGCTCTCGGAATTGCCCACGAGTGTGGAGTCGGAGATCACGAGAATCCCGCCATCGTAGACCACCGCACCCGAGAACTGGTTGCCCTCCAGCAAGCAGTCGGAGCAGCGCGCGAAGGCCGACTCGCTGGAGACGAACAGTCCTGGGCCTTCGTTGTCTCGCAGCACCAGGTCCTTCCCGGCAAAGAAGGCCCCGGTCTGGACGCACACGCCACCCGCAGCCATGGACTTGATGCTGCTGGTGGTGCGAGAGGTCTCGAAGCGGCTGCCCTCCGCTTCGACCACGGTCCCGATCCCCCCCATCACGAGCCCACAGGCGCTGTTTTCCATGACGGTACAATTCTTCATCACGACCCGCGCCCCCTCCCGGATCTGGAGGCCCACCCCGTGAAGGCCTGGAGGAAGGGAGCCCGTGCCACGGATGGCGCTGTCTTCGAGGTACACCGTGGTGTCCTGGTGGTCCGCGGCGATGCCGGCTCCCCACAGGTTCGCCAGCTCGCAGCCGGACAACTCCAGCGTCCCACCGCTGTTGGCCTGGACCCCCCAGTTGTTGGGCCACTCGTCTGCCATCAGGGAGTCCCCGAGGTAGCAGCCATGCAAGCTCGCGTAACCGCCTGCGTCCTTGACCAGCAGCGCGCCGCCTTCAGTCCCCGTGACCTCGCTGTCCCAGGCCTGCAGGGAGCCGCCGTTGTGGACCTGGATACCGATGGCCCCATCCTGCACGTGGTCTGGCATCGTGGTTCGGATCGCCACGTCCCGTAGCACCGCGTGGCTGGCATCGTTGGAGACGTTCATTCCCAACGCGTGGCTGTGGGTGATCTCGACACTCTCGGCCGAAAGCCTCGCACCCAGCAGGACCTGGGCGCCGTAGCCGCCGGTGCCCTCCTCGTTGGTCCGGGTGTACTCGATGACGCCATCGCGCAGGAGCACCTCACAGCCCTCCTCACCGCTCTGCATCCCCACCATCGCGTTCCTGGAAAACTCGAAGCTCTCGGCCTCGAGGCGTGCACCATCTCGCACGAAGGTGGCGCAACCCCAGATGCCATCCCCATCGAGCTGCGTCTCGCGGATCACGCTCCTGCGCAGCCGGACCTCGGTGCCGGGATCGAAGGCGTACAGCCCTGCCTGAGAGGACCGCACCACCTCGGTGTCCGTCACAGTGAGCAGAGCGCCCTCGGTCGCGAACAGGCCGTAGCCGTAGTCACCGTCGTCCCGGGGCAGGGTGCCGTCGATGTAGCAAGCGTCGAGATCCAGCTCGGTGCCCTCACCCTGGGCCCAGGCCCCGGTGGTGGAGTTGTCCAGCATCGAGCAATCCTCGGCGGTCAGCCAGGCTCCGTCCATGGCCCACAACGCCGACCAAGCGAATCCCTGGGGGCCGGGAAGCAGGCCCTCGATGCGGCAATCACGCAACGACAGCTCCGTGCCCGAAGACATGGCCGCGATCCCAATTTCACCGCGCCCAAGCACCCGGACCCGCTCCATGGTCAACTCTGTACCGGCCATGCCCACGCGGTACGCCAGGATCCCCGGCGCCTCGCTGTCGATCACATCCACGTCGTGCAGGCTGACCACGCCCGTGCTCATCTCGAGCCCCCAGTCGTACCCGCCCCGAATGGTCAGACCGGCGATCTCCGCCTCGGAATAGCCGATCCCCACCGCGATCCCGGGAACCTCGACCCCTCCCCCGCTCGCATCCAGGATCACCAACTCCCGGCAACGCCCCGCCAGGTGTACGCCTGCATGCTCCGATGCCAGCTCGAGGTTCTCTGTGTAGGTCCCCGCCGCCACCGCGACGAGGCCGCCCCCCCGGGAGCCCACCAGGTCCAGAGCAGGCTGGATGCTGCGGAACGGCGCGTCCATGCTGCCGTCCCCGCCGTCGCCGGCCGAGGCGTCTGCGTAGACCGTGCTGTCGTCTACAGGCAACGCGCCCCAGGTCCCCGTGCCACAGGCCTCGGGCACGCAGGAGCCTTCGTCCGCAAGGTAGCCATCCGCGCAGTCCGGCTCACCGGCGGGATTGCGGTCCTTGGGGGAACCGTCGCAGGCGGTGCTCGAGAGCAACAGGGAAACGAAGAGCATCGACCTCATCGTGCTTCTCCCTGTTCGCGACCGCGCGCGAGCGCCCTCTCCAGAATCGCCCCGAACGGCATCCCCAGCTTGCGCTTCTGCCCCCGCGGGG
>CAZHIK010000313.1:0-9104 GCA_964532635.1 uncultured Enterobacterales bacterium | reverse complement strand
CCCGAGCCGGCCCCCGAGGCCGTGGCCCCCGCCCCCGAGAAGGTGGGCAGCCTACGCTACGGCGGCCAGTACTACCCGGCCGAGTGGCTGCTCCAGGGCAAGCCGGACCTCTGGACCGCGCGCGGCCTCGAGGTCGAGCACACCATGTTCGCCTCCGCGGGCGAAGCCAACGAAGCTCTCATCGCCGGCAACATCGACGTGGTCTGCGGCGCCGACGCCCGCGCCGTGTCCATGTTCAACGCCATCCCCGACCAAGCGCTGATCATCGGCGTGGTCCACAAGGGCAAGAAGATCTTCACCATGGTGGGCACGGACTCCGAGCTGAACAGCTGGGACGATCTGAAGGGCAAGAAGGTGGCCACCAAGTTCGGCACCGGCGCAGAAGGTGCCATGGAGAAGTTCTGGGCCCGCGACGGCTACGCCCGCACCGACTTCGAGCTGATCAATATGGGCCTGGGCGAGATGACCCCGGCGCTCGAGAACGGCCAGATCGACGCCTTCACCGCCTGGGAGCCCACCCCGGCCATCGCCGAGGCCAAGGGCGTGGCCCGCGTGCTGCGCAGCTACGAGGACATCTCCCTGGTGCCCTCGCTCATCTACACCACCAAGGCCTTCGCCGAGGCCCACCCCGCTGAGCTGGCAGCCTTCCTGGCCGCCCACATGGACAAGCAGGGCATGATCGAGAGCGATCCCGAGGGCGCCGCCGCCCTCGCCGCTGGGGCCGCCTCCGCCAAGGGCGTCGAGGTACCCGCTGCCGCCTTCGAGACCGTCTACGGCCGCATGACCTTCGAGGTCGCCTTCGACCAGGCCGTGATCGACACCGTGGAGGGCACCGCCCAGTTCATGGTCGACAAGGGCAAGCTCGAGGCCGCGCCCACCCTGGCGTGGGACGACCAGTACCTGAACGCCGCCAAGCAACTGCGCGGCCTGTAGCGGTCAGCCCATTCGTTGACCACCGCCGACCAACGCACGCAGAACATCTGGGCCGCCGGGCTTGTCCGGGCGGCCTGGATCGCGGTCCCCATCCTGGTCCTGCTGGTGGCCTGGGAGATCGCGGCGCGCGTTGGTGATGTCAACGCTGTACTCTTTTCCCGTCCCAGCGCGGTGGCGGCTGCCATGGTGAAGCTGCTGCAGGCCGACAGCCCCGGTGGCTGGCCTGTGCTGCTTGTGCACATGCTGCAGAGCTGCAAGCGCCTGCTATTGGCCCTTGCCATCGCCACACCCCTGGGCCTCGGCCTGGGCCTGGCGATGGGAGCCAGCCGCTGGGTGCGCGGCTTCCTCGACCCCTTGCTCACGCTGCTGATGGCCGTGCCCGGCCTGGCCTGGGCCCCCCTGCTGCTGGTCTGGTTCGGCTACGGCGACCTGCCCATCGTGGTGGCGGCCTGCATGAGCGCCTTCTTCCCCCTGGCCTGGAACACCAGCGCCGGGGTGCGCAGCACGGATCGAGCCCTGGTCCAGGCAGCCCGCTCCATGGGGGAGCGGGGGCTGGGCCTGTACCTGCGGGTGCGGTTGCCCGCCGCCACGCCCCAGGTGCTCACCGGCTTTCAGCTGGGCTTCGCCCGGGCCTGGCGCGTGATCATCGCCGTGGAGATGATCGCCGCCACCACCTGGGGCCTGGGCTACATGATCTTCGACGCCCGAGAGTACCTGCAGTCCTCCGTGATCTACGGCGGCATCCTGCTGATGGCGCTGGTCTTCCTGGCCGTGGAGCGGGGCGTGGTGGGCCCCATCGAGCGGCTCACCGTGGCCCGCTGGGGCATGCTGGACAACCCCGGGGGGGCCCGATGACGGCCCACCTCCGCCCCACCATGGAGCGCCTGGGCCGCTTCGTGCTGCCCATCGTCGTCACCCTGGTGATCTGGGAGGTCACCGTGCGCCTGGCGGGGATCCGCCCCGCGCTCCTGCCCGGTCCCATCACCATCGCCGAGCGCTTCCTGGACCTGGCCGGCCCGGAGCCCGTGGTCTGGCGGCACATCGGCCACAGCAGCTGGCGCCTGATCCTGGGCTGGGCCATCGGTGCCGGCCTGGGGGTCCCCATCGGCCTGCTGATGGGCAGCGTACGCTGGGTCCAGCGCGCCCTGGGGCCCATCATCAGCCTGCTGCTGTCCATCCCCACCATCGCCTGGGTGCCCGTCTTCCTGATCACCCTGGGCATCGGCGATCCCACCGTGGTGGCCGCCATCGCCCTGGGTACCTTCCTGCCCGTCTGCTACCACTCCGCCGAGGGCGCACGCCGGGTGCCCGCCCGCTGGCTGCAGGCCGCGCGCCTGATGGGTGCGGGCCCCATGCGGCGGCTGCTGGGTGTGCTGGTCCCCGGGGCCGCGGTGGACACCATCACCGGCCTGCGGCTGGGCATGGCCTACGCCTGGCGGGCCCTGGTGGGCGCGGAGATGCTGGCCGCATCGGCCTGGGGCCTTGGCTACATGGTCTTCGCCGCGCGTGCCTTCTACGACGTCTCGGCCATGTTCCTCGGGCTGGCCCTCATCGCCGTGGGCGGCCTGCTCCTGGATCGACTGATCCTGCGAACCCTCGAGCAGCGCACCATCGTGCGCTGGGGCATGGTGGAGGCACCATGAGCGAGCCCTCCATCGCCATCCGAGCCCGCGGGCTGAGCAAGGTCCACGGCAGCCGCGCCGGCCGGCGGGTGCAGGGACTCGAAGTCCTGGACCTCGAGGTCTGCGAAGGCGAGCTGGCGGTACTGCTCGGACCTTCGGGCTGCGGCAAGTCCACCCTGCTGCAGCTCGTGGCGGGCTTCGACCAACCCAGCGCGGGCGTCCTCGAGCTGCACGGCCAGCCCGTGGCGGGCCCAGGGCCCGATCGCGGCTACATCTTCCAGGACTTCGCCCTCTTCCCCTGGCTGACCGTACTGGACAACGTGGCCTTCGGCCTGCGCAGCCAGGGCCAGCCCAAGGCCGCAGCCCGCCGCTCGGCCAGCGAGCACCTGGCCCGGGTGGGCCTGGCGGACTTCGCCGCCGCCTACCCCCACACCCTCAGCGGCGGCATGAAGCAGCGCGCCGCCATCGCCCGCGCCCTGGCCTACGGCCCCAATGCGCTGCTGATGGACGAGCCCTTCGGCGCGCTGGACGCCCAGACTCGGCGGGAGCTGCAGCGCGAGCTGGTCCGCACCTGGTCCCAGGACCGCAAGACCGTGCTCTTCGTCACCCACAGCGTCGACGAGGCCCTGCTGCTGGCCGACAGCGTCCACCTCATGTCGGCCCGCCCCGGGCGCATCGTCCGCAGCGTTGAGATCGCCGAGGACCGCCCGCGTGATGAGGACGCGCCCTGGTTCCGCACGCTGCGACGGGAGCTGACCGAGGCCATCGAGCGCGAGGCAGGGAGGCTGCATGACTGACACCCAGGGCTTCGCCGCCACCCGCAGCCTGTGTCCCCACTGCCGGCGGGAGCTGCCCACCGTGCTCGAGGCCGACGACAGCGGCGGCTGGATGCGCAAGGCCTGCCCCGAGCATGGCCCCATGCGGCTGCGGGTGGCCCGCCACGGCTGGTACCTGCGGGGCCTCGAGCTGTCCTGGCGCGCTCTGTTCCCCCCCGACTTCGATCCCCGCGCGGGCGTGAGCCGCTACACAAGCGAGCTGACCACCCGCTGCGACCTGCGCTGCCCGGTGTGCTTCGCGGATGCCGAGGACGCACCCAACAGCGACGAGATCACCCTCGAGCAGTTCAGCGAGCACCTGCGGGTCCTCGAGGGCCGCGGGGTGCAGATCCGGCTCACCGGCGGCGAGTCCACCCTGCGGCCGGACATCGTGGAGATCGTCCGCCGCATCACCGCCTCGGGCAACAGCGTGGACCTGGCCACCAACGGCCTGCGCCTGTGCCGCGAGCCCGCGCTGCTGGCCCAGCTCGTGAACGCCGGCCTGGTGGGGGTGATGATCTGGATCGACGCCCTCGAGGACCGCTCCATCACCACCCGCCTGCGGGGCGTGGACCTCAGCGAGCAGCGCCACCAGCTGCTGCAGCTGCTGCACGAACACGGCGTGGCCCCCAGCATCTACTTCCTGGTGGCCAAGGGCTTGTCGGAGCCCGAGATGGCCAGCGTGCTGCGCCTGGCCATGGACACCCCCCGCCTGTCCCCCCTGGTGATCCGCAGCTACCGCTACCTGGGCCGCTGTGGCATCGGCCCCGAGCACGAGCTGCTGCAGGACGAGCTGGTGGCCCTGGTGGCCGAGCACAGCGGGGGCCTGTTCACCCTCGAGCAGGCCTTCCACCTGCAGCGGCTGCTGTACGCCATCAGCGCCCTGCAGGGCCGCCCTCAGTGCTACCTGACCCACAAGCTGTGGCTGCCGAGGAGCGGCAGAGAGGACCTGGGAGCGGTGTTCGGGTTGGACGAGCTGGTTCCGGCCATCGAGGCCTTCGAGGCAAGCTGGCGCTTCGAGCCCCAGGCTGCAGCCGCGGCGCTGCGCGAGGCCTGCAAGCCGCTGCTGGAGCGCCACCCGGACCTGCCCCCGTTCTTCCAACGGGCGCTGGCCGAGGAGCCCATGGGGCCCGCCGCAGGTGACGAGCGGGCGGAGGGTTGGCTGCAGCTCAAGATGGACTCCGCGCCGGACCTGGCCACCTACGACGTGGAGCGCACCCAACAGCAGTGCTTCAACCGATCCCTGAACCGGGGGCCCGACAACGCCATCTCGAGGTGCCAGGAGCTGATCGAGGGGTACTCGCGCTAGACCCTGGGTAGAAGCGCACCTCATCACACGGTCGCTGGCGCCGCGCGGCCACGCGACTAATGCGAGGCACAGGCCTCGGGCGACTCCACGGCCGCCGCCAGATCCCTCAACCAATCCGGGGCCGGCTCCGAGGCCGGCTGCGGATCCACGACCCAGGCCAGCCCGATATTGGCGAAGTCCCCGCGGGGATCCACCTCGTATTCGACGCTGTGCCAGGTCTCGTCACCGGGTACCACCGCACGCCAGAGCCGCCAGGACTCACCCTGGTCCAGTGCTGCCAGCCAGCCATTGTCGAGCCGGTAGGCCACCTGGTACCCGGCCGCTCCCTTGGCCACCAGCCCCACCATCAGGTGGGCCTCACGCTCCCACTGCTCTGGATCGCAGCGCAGCTCCGCCGGGGTGTGCTGCAGGGCGAGGTCCATCAACAGCCCTTGGCTGATCACGCCGTGTTCCGGTGAGAGGGGATCGGGGACGTCGGATCGGGTGCTGCTGGAGATCACGACGTTCAGCTCGCTGGTCGCGAGCACGATCCAGGGTTGGAAGCCACGACCCCCAGTGCAGTCCACATCCACCTCGTCGTAGTGCAGAGCGGGGATTGGGACCTGCATTCCATGCACGCTCATGGTCCAGGTGGGCGGGTTGACGACGTCCACGGGCGGCTCGGAGTAGACGAGGGCCGTGGCAGGGCTCTGCGCTTCGCCGTCGCGCAGCGATCTGCACAGCTGCAGGTAGTCCGGCGGCAAGGGGGTGGACGGCACCGGGGGAGGACCGCAGTGGGCTGCCACCAGCAGCGCGGAGAGGGCGAAGCGGGACATGGTCGGCTCCGGGGGCGTTCGCTCCTACCTGTATCAAAGAATCCAGACGCCCAAGACGTCCAGTCCAGAGCTCGAGTCCGGATCCGTGATCCCGGCCTGGATCACTCGTCGCAGTGGGGGCTGTCCTGTCCGCAGAGCCACTCGTGGCAGCCTACCGCGACACTGTTGGTGGACGCAGCCTCGGGGTGGACCCAGTTTGTGTCCTGGACCCATTCGCACAGGGTGGTGCGCAGCTCTTCGGTCAGCGCCTGGTCCTGGTCGAACAGGTCGAACCGCTCGCGCGGATCGACCGCGAGGTCGTAGATCTCTTCGTACTCGTTGGAGAAGGAGACGTCATCGGAGTCGTCATCCGAGTATGGCTGGCAGTCGGAGTATTCTCGCACGCCGGACCAGAAGTACTTGTGGCCCTGGTGGATCATGACCGCGGTGTCGGCGCTGCGGGAGGCGAACACCGGGTGGGTGGGCAGCTCGCCGCCCAGCAGCGTGTCCACCAGGGAGGTGCCCTCCTGCTCGCCCGTCCAGTCGAAGGCTGCCGCCAGCTCGGCGACGGTGGGAGCGAAGTCGGTGATGCTCACCCAGGAGTCGAAGACGTCGCCTCCTTCGAAGCGCCCTGGCGCGCGGATGGAGTAGGCCACCTGCAGCGTGCCGTTGTAGGGCGAGCAGCCGTGCCAGAAGTAGTCGTTGTGCTCGGCCAGCTCCTCACCGTGATCGGCGCCCACCAGGATGATGGCGTCATCGTAGCGGCCCGCGTCCTCGAGGGCCGCGAGCACCTCGCCCAGCGCCCGGTCTGTCTCGCGTAGCTGGCTGGCGTAGACGGCCTCGAGGAGGCGCCGGTCGGCGTAGTCGTACTCGGCCTCGCCCAGGGTGATCTGGGCCACGTTGTCATCGTCAGCGGGATCGACTGTGCCCAGGTAGGAGTTGGGATGGAACTCCTCGAAGTGCTCGGAGACCATCTCGTAGGGTTTGTGAAGGTGGTTGAGGTGCAGCCACAAGAACAGAGGTTCGTCGGCCGGGACCGTGGGCAGGGTCTCCAGCAGGCTCGACAGCAGCAGGTCGTCGCGCATCAGGAGCGTGTAGCCGTCTGTCAGCTCGCGGTACCAGGTGCAGGAGCGGTGGTCCAGGTGGTCCTCGTACAGCAGCCCGCATTGATTGGCCGAGTAGCCCAGCGTGGTGTAGCCGACGTCGTGGAAGCGCTCGTAGAGGGTGATGCCGTTGAACACGTCGGAGTCGTTGGTCCGCGTGCCGTGGGTGGTGGGGTACAGGCCGGTGAGCAGCGAGGCCAGCGCCGGCCGGGTGGTGCCCTGCACGGTGAGCACGTTCGGGAACAGGGCGGACTCGTCGGTCAGGGCGTGGAGGTTGGGCGCCACGTCCCAGTCCCACTCCTGGCCCAGGAAGACACGGGCGTTCAGAGAGTCGATGGTGAGCAGTACCACGGTCTGGGCCGGCTCCCACCCGTGCTCGCTGCCAAACTCGGTGTCCTGCGTCTCGGGCGACCAGCGAGTGCAGCCACCAAACACAACACACACCAGCAGGGGCACGATGGGCGGGAAGGAGCGAAAGTGGCTCATGGAGCATCCATGGGGGCATCATAGCGTTTTCATATAGAGGCGGCGCTACGCACCTGTGAAAAGGGCCTGTTCGGCCGCCTCAGGGCTGCCGCCCCTCGACGGCCCACACCCCGTCGCAGGCCTGCAGCACGCCGGCAGTGCGAGTCTCCATCATCCCCACGCCCTGGGGGATGAGATAGCGGACGACGCTCGCTTCGCTGATGGGGGCCCCCTCGGCGAGCTCCTGGTACGAGCCGGGCAGAGTCCCATGGACCGCCTCGAGCATCGTGGCCGAGGGGTTGAGCTGCGCCTGCGCTCCGGAGGCCAGCAGGTCGCTGTACAGCGACACGATGTGGGGCCGGCTGGGCTGAGCCTGGCCGTGGTCTTCCCAGCCCGCCAGCACGTACCAATGGACATCGGGCAGCGCGCTCGCAACCTGGGCCTGCGCCGCGGGGTGGTCGCGCTCCGCCCAGAAGGTCCGCACCCGGTCCAGGGTGGGAAAGTGCTCCGGCCAGGCGGCTTCGCTCAGCACACCCTGTTCGAGGGCGGCCTCGAGCAGCTCGGGGGAGTGCCAATAGTGCTCGTCCTCGATGGCGGCTTCGTGGATCATGCCGACGAAGACGAAGTCTTCGTCGCTCTCCACCACGCCGTCGCCGTCCAGGTCGACGTGGGTGTCCAGGAGATCGAGCTGCCCGTTGCCGTTGCCGTCGGCGTACAGCACACCGGGACGATCCCAGCGAGCCACGACATCGGGGTCGAACCCGAAGTGCACATCGCAGATGGCCACATCCGCGGCCCAACCCAGCGGCACGTGGGTCAGCACACAGCTACCGTCTTGGCAGTCGCCGGACTGGTAGTGGGGATAGCGCCCGTCGTTGGTGACGAACAGGTCGCCGTCCGCATCCACGGAGGGATCGGGATCCATCAGCGGCGCCCCCAGCTCCAGGCTCACCATGGCCGGGTAGTAGGGTGGCTCGTACTGCACGATCGCCTGCACCGCATCGTAGTCATCCGTGCTGGCGGCCATGGCGCTCATGGCGGGGCCAGCCCTGGCAGAGGACAGCAGCACCACCAAGCGCTCATCCAGCAGGGGTAGCTCCACCAGGGAGGCCAGATCGTCACCCTCGACCGTACGAGCCTGGCCGAGGGCGAAGTCGCGCAGGTCGTCGAAGGCCTGGCGGCTGACGGCGCCGCCCACGTCGTCGGGGGTGCCGCCGCAGACCTCCATGCAGCACTGGCCGGGCGCCAGAAACTGCACCACGACCACTTCGCTTTCAACGCGGATGAGGCGGTCGGGCTGGTCGATGCACCTCAACTCGCAGGCCAGGCCGTGGCCCGCCGCCAACACCACCGGAGCCCCAGCAGCATAGCGGCCGCTGCCACCCTCCGGCGGAGCGAAGACCACCGCCGTCGAGCGCTGCTCCACATCGAGGGTGACCACCCACCAGCGCTCTCCCCCGGCGAACCGGCCGTGGGCACGGCTCGGGCCCGAAGCGCCGGTGTCCCCCGTCTCGCCTGTGTCCCCCGTCTCTCCGCTCGAGTCTGCGGGAAGGGGGTCATCGGTGTCACCCACGAAGGAGTCCCCCGAGTCAGTAGGCGGGTCGCTGTCGATCACATCGTCCGACTCTTCGCGGCAGAGGCCGAGTGCGCTCGAGAATGCGAAGAGTAGGAGGACTCTGGGGGACACCGCAACTCCAGGGAGACGACCTCGCAAATTGCTGGCCAACACACGCCATGCGGGACCGGCCTGCAGAACCAACTCCCAGACGCCACCTAACAATCGGGAGGGATCTCGAACAATGCACTGTCGAGTGTGGCTTGCTCACACAGGCCCTGCTCGTACCATGGGACAAGAGAGTCGTTGTAGTAGACGGACCAGGGATCCCCTTCGTTGGATCCCATCGTGCACTCGGGATCGCGCTGGACGATGTAGACCTGCCCGGTCTCCTCGAGTCGGATGAGGATCGATCCCAAGCCACTCGAGTTTTCCGTGCGCATGTCCTTGTCTTTGAGCAGGCGACGGAACGCCAGAAGGTAGCATGAGGGCGGAGAACCGGCCTCGG
>CAZHIK010000312.1:0-9108 GCA_964532635.1 uncultured Enterobacterales bacterium | reverse complement strand
CCCGGCCTGGTGGCAGCCTGGCGCCTACGACTCTTCGACCTACCCGGCCCTGGGCCTGGACTGTGATGACTCCGACGCGGATGTGTATCCGGGGAGTGGATGCTGATGACTCGAACGACCTTCCTGATCTCTCTGCTGGCCCTTGGGTTGACGGCCTGCCGTATCGATACCGAGAACGAGGGCCTGACCGGCGATCGTGACGGCGACGGCTACAGCGTCAGCGATGGCGACTGCGATGATGACAACGACGCGGTCAATCCCGGCGTGCTCGAGGTCCCCTATGACGGCCTCGATCAGGACTGCGACGGCGTCGATCTCACCGATGTGGATCAGGACTCGTTCGATGCAGAGGTCGTGGGTGGGACCGACTGCGACGACAACCACGCTGGCGTGTACCCGGGGGCGGACGACAACTGGTACGACGGAGTGGACTCGAACTGCGATGGTTCCGACGACTTCGATCAGGATCATGACGGCTACGTTCCCGACGAGTACGAGGGGCGTACCACCGAGTACGTCTCCACCTCTGGCGGGCTGCCCGGGGGCGACTGTGACGATGTGAGTGAACACATCAACCCCGGTGTCGAAGAGAGCTGGTACGACGGTGTCGATGCCAACTGTGACGGTCAGAGCGACTACGACAAGGACGGGGACGGCTACGACAGCGATCTGTACGACGGTCCCGACTGCGACGACGAAGACGCCGAGGTGAATCCCGGGGCCGAGGAGGTCGCGGGTGACGACCTGGACAACGACTGCTACGACGATCTTCCTGTGATCGACAGCCTGGAGCTGACGCCGGACGAGGTGTACACCGACACAGTGCTGATGGCGCTGGCCCAGGCGAGCGATCCGGACGGGGATCCTGTAGAGATCATCTACACCTGGTACGTAGATGGTGTGGAGGATGCCTCTACAGGGACCGTCCTGTCATCGACCAGCTTCGGTCGAGGCCAGGCGATCTATGTGACGGTGACGCCTACCGATGGAGAGCGCAACGGATCGTCGGTGACCAGCGACCTGATCACCGTCTCGAACAGTCCGCCGGTGCTCGGCAGCGTGACCCTGTCGACCACCAGCCCCACCGAGTCGGACACCTTGTCCGTGGCGATCGTAGCCTCGGACGCCGACGATGACACATTGAGCTACAGCTACGACTGGCAAGTGGACGGCGTGTCCGTGGGCTCCTCTTCGACACTCTCGTCGCTGTGGTTCTCCAAGGGTGAAGAGGTCCAGGTGGTGGTGGAGGCCAGCGACGGACAGGACAGCAGCGGGACGATGGTGAGCGATGTGGCCACGGTGCTGAACACCCCTCCAGAGCTGGACGGGGCGCTGCTGGAGCCTGACCCGGTGGCGAGTACCGGCACGCTGACCTGTACGGCCGGGAACGCCACGGACATCGACGGGGACTCGGTGAGCTTCGGCTACACCTGGACGGTGTCGGGGAGCACGGCCGCGGCGTCGGGCAGCACGCTGAGCGCGCCGCACTTCTCCGGGGGAGACATCGTGCAGTGCACAGTTACGCCCAACGACGGAGAGGACGACGGCGCGTCGGTCTCGACCCTGACCGCCTCGGTGAACAATCCGCCGGTAGTGTCAAGCGCGAGCATCGATCCAGTCCCTGCATATGTGCTGGATACCCTCGAGTGTGTGCATGCGGCCGCGACGGACGGCGACGGGGACAGTGTGACCTTAGCCTACGCTTGGACGAACCTGGACACAGGGGCGACGCTGGGATCTGACGCAATCCTCGCGGGCGCCTTCGAGAAAGGCGATGAGCTGCAGTGTTCGGTGACGCCCTCGGATGCTCTCGAGGCAGGCAGCACTGCCACTTCGACGGTGATGATCTCGAACACGCTCCCTGTTGTGGACAGCCTGGAGCTGAGCTCCACCGAGGTCTACACGGACGACCTGCTGGAGGCCTACGCGACCTCGCTCGACGACGACGACGACACGGTGAGCCTGAGCTACGCGTGGAGCGTGGACGGCGTGGTCGTGGGTGAGACGGGCACCAGCCTGGACGGTGTCACCTGGTTCGAGAAGGGCCAGACGGTGCAGGTGGAAGTGACCCCGAACGACGGCGAAGACAATGGGACTACGGTGGCATCGAGCGTGTTGACGGTGCTGAACACCCCGCCGACCGACCCGGTGGTGGCCATCACGCCTTCGCACCCGACCGCTGGGTACGACGACATGGTCTGCGAGCTGTCCTCGGCCTCCCACGACGCCGACGGCGACAGCATCGACTACACGGTGAGCTGGACCGTCGATGGCGTGGCCTACACAGGAGCCAGCACCACCACGCTGACGGGTGACACCGTCCGCGGAGCCGACTTCTCCGACATGGAATTGTGGGAGTGCACGGTGACGGCATCGGACGACGAGGGCGCGGGCGGCTCTGGAAGCGACTCGGTCTACGTAGGCTGCGACGACGATGAGGACGGCCACTTGGCCGAGGTCTGCGGCGGCAGCGACTGCGAGGACGACGATCCCCACATCAACCCGGATGCGGCCGATACCTGGTACGACGGCATCGACCAGGACTGCGACGGCTGGTCCGACTACGACGCGGACGGTGACGGCTACGACAGCGATGCCTACGGCGGCGATGACTGCGACGATGCGGACTCGACGCGCAATCCCGGAGTGATGGAAATCTGGTACGACGGGGTGGATCAGGACTGCTCTGGAGGGAGTGACTACGACCAGGACGATGACGGCCACAACTCCTCGTCCTGGGGAGGGCTGGACTGTGATGACACGCTGGCCGACATCAGTCCTGATGCGAGTGAGATCTGCGACGAGGGCCAGGACAACGACTGCGACGGCACAGCGGAGTTGGCCGTGCCGTCGGTGTATTCCGCCATCCAAGACGCCATCGATGCAGCCGCGGATGGGGACCTGATCTGCGTGGACACTGGCACCTACTACGAAAACATCGACTTTGGTGGCAAGCGTATCCACGTCAAGGGTGTCTTGGGTTCGTCCTACACCCTCATCGACGGCGGTGGGATTGAGACTGTGGCCAGTTTTGTGAATGAAGAAACCGAGGATGCAATCCTCGAGGGCTTTACGCTGACAAATGGCTATGGAGACTCGAGCGGCTGGGATGGAGGCGGGCTCACGATCGGAGAATATGGCTCGTGGAGCTTGGTGGGAGCATCTCCTACGTTGATCGATTTGGTCATCACTCAGAACACGGGGAACTACGGGGGCGGCGCGTTTGTGATCGGTTCTCCGGTGTTCGAGAATGTCGAGTTTTCGGACAACACAGGCTATGTCGGTGGAGTGTATGCCTATGGTGATGCCTCGAGCATCATCCCCGAACCCGTGTTCTCCAGTGTGGACTTCATCGATAACAGCAGTGGGTTCGAGGAGGCGGCGGGAGCTGTATACCTTGACAATGGCGGAGCAGAGTTCAGTGATGTGGTGTTCCAGGGCAATACGGGCGGGTTTGTCGGTGCTCTGAACGCCGGGTGTCAGGGGCTTTTGCCTGGAGTGGCTCTCACGGACACTCTGTTCCTGGAAAACGATGGCGAGAATGTAGGCGGCATGTACGCGTATTCATGTGATGCGACACTCGAAAATGTGAGTTTCATCGGGAACAGCGGAACCTATTCGTATTCCTACGCTGGTGGCGCTTATCTGAATCAGCAGAGCGAGTATGAGGTGACCGCAATGGAGAACGTGTTGTTTGCGGACAACAGTTCCAGTAACACTGGAGGGCTTTGGTTCGAGGGTCACCATGTGCATAGTCTGGATGTCAGTAACGCAGTTTTTGTTGGTAACACAGGTGACTACGGGGCCGGAATCAGGGTCGGATACAGCGATCTGACCCTCCAGAACGCCGTGGTTGTGGGGAACACGGCGAGCTTCTACGGAGGGGGCGTCTACTACTACGGCTCCAACAACGCCACGCTGACGAACGTGGTCATTTCCGAGAACACAGCGGGCTATGCAGAAGGTGCCGGTATCAACGCGAGCGGTTCCGTCGCCCTCTCCTACTCGAACGTGTGGGGCAACTACCCCGACGACTTCTATGGCATGACGGATCCCACCGGCACCGACGGAAACACCTCCGTAGACCCCGACTTCCTCGACACCTCCGCCTCGGATGCTTCGGACTGGGACCTCCACCTCGCCACCACCTCCACCCTCATCGACGCCGGCGACCCCAGCCTCAGCGATCCCGACGGCAGCACCAGCGACATCGGGGCCTATGGCGGCACCGGAGCGGAGCTGTGGGACCTGGACGGCGATGGCTACCCGGCCTGGTGGCAGCCAGGAGCCTACGACTCTTCGACCTACCCGGCCCTGGGCTGGGACTGCGATGACTCGGACGCGGAAGTGTATCCGGGGAGCGGGTGCTGATGACCAGTCCGAAAACGCACGTCCTGTTCTTCGTTTTCGGCCTCTCGGGCTGCAAGCTGGACACCTCGGGCGACCTCACCCGCGACGCCGACGGCGACGGCTTCAGCGTCGTGGACGGCGACTGTGACGACAACGAGGCTTCGGCATTCCCGGGCAGTCCCGAGGTCCCCTACGACGCCATCGACCAGGACTGCGACGGCACGGACCTGACAGACGTGGACCAAGACGGCTTCGACGCCGAGGCGGTGGGTGGCAGCGACTGTGACGACCAGCTGTCGGGCGTCAACCCGGGTGTCGATGATGTCTGGTACGACGGCGTGGACAGCGACTGCGACGGCTCGGACGACTTCGACCAGGACTACGATGGCTATGTACCCAGCAACTACGAGGGGCAGACCACCCAGTACGTCACCGCCTCGGGTGCGCTGCCTGGGGGTGACTGCGACGATCTGGAGGCCGGGGTCAATCCCGCGGCCGAGGACACCTGGTACGACGGCGTGGACACCGACTGTGACGGCTCGAACGACTACGATCAGGACGGCGACGGCTACGAGAGTGATGCGTACGACGGCCTGGACTGTGATGATCTGGACGCCTCGGTGAACCCCGAGGCCGACGAGGTCGCAGGCGACGGCAAGGACAACGACTGCTACGACGATCTCCCAACCATCGACAGCCTGGAGCTGTCCCTCGATGAGCTGTTCACCGACAGCGTGCTCATGGCTCTGGTGGAGGCATCCGATCCGGACGGCGATCCCGTGGATCTTCTGTATGAGTGGTACGTGGACGGTGTGCAGGCCGCTGCGACAGGCGACCTGCTGGCATCGAGCGCCTTCGAGAGGGATCAGTTGGTGTATGTGAAGGTCACACCCACCAGCACGGATCAGGAGGGAGCCCCTGTCACCAGCGACCTGATGACGGTGCAGAACAGCCCGCCGGTGATCGACGATCTGGAGCTGTCCTCCCTCGAGCCCTACGAGGGGGACACCCTGACTGTGATGGTGACAGCATCGGACGCCGACGACGACGCGCTGGTCCACAGCTATCGCTGGCTGGTGGACGGGGTGGAGGTGGAAGACAGCGCCGAACTGGGCTCGGAGTGGTTCGACAAGCACCAGGAACTGCAGGTGGAGGTGATCAGCTCGGACGGTACGGACAGCAGCTCGGCGGCGACCAGCGCCCTGGCGGTGGTGCAGAACACCCCGCCGGAGATCTTGGGTGTGGAATTGGACTACTCCGAGCTGTACACGGACGACGAGGTCACGGTGACGGCGACCGCCACCGACGCGGATGGTGACGAGGTCACCTTCGCCTATGCGTGGAGTGTGGACAGCTCAGTCGTAGGTGAGACCGGCGCGAGCCTGGACGGTGCCGCCTGGTTCGACAAGGGCCAGACGGTACAGGTGGAGGTGACGCCGAGCGATGATGACGAGGACGGCGCGGCGCTGTCCTCCGACGTGCTCGATGTGCTGAACAGCGCGCCCACCGAGCCCGTGGTCGGGCTGAATCCGTCGAACCCGGTGCCCGGCTACGACGACATGATCTGCGAGGTGACCACCGCATCGACGGACGCGGACGGCGACAGCATCAGCTACAGCTTCGCCTGGACCCAGGACGGGGCGGCCTACAGCGGCGCGAGCACCACCACCCATAGCGGTGACACGGTGAGGGGCGGTGCTATGGCGGCCACCGAGGTCTGGGAGTGCACTGTGACGCCGAATGACGGCAGCGATGACGGTCCGGACGCGAGCGTGTCCGTGTCCGTGGGCTGTGATGATGACGACGACGGCCACCTCGCAGAGGTCTGCGGCGGCCCGGACTGCGATGACACAGATGCATCCATCAACCCCGACGCCACGGACATCTGGTACGACGGGGTTGATCATGACTGCGACGGGTGGTCGGACTACGATGCCGATGGGGATGGATACGACAGCGACTCCTACGGTGGCGACGACTGTGACGACGCCGACTCTTCCCGAAACCCAGGGGTAAGCGAGACTTGGTACGATGGAGTGGATCAGGACTGCTCGGGTGGCAGTGACTACGACCAGGATGGGGATGGGTTCAACGCCAGTGTCGGTGGCGGCATGGATTGTGACGACATGCGGAGCGACATCAGCCCCGACGCGGTGGAGGTCTGCAACAGCGGAGTCGACGATGACTGTGATGGCACCCCCGATCTCGCAGTGCCGGGGGACTACGGCTCCATCCAAGACGCTATCGACGCCTCTACCAGCGGGGGCGTCATCTGCGTTGACGTCGGCACCTACAACGAAAACCTGGACTTCGGCGGTCGGACGATCACTCTGGAGGGCATCTACGGATCCGACTACACCGTCGTCGACGGCGGGGGCGCAGCGCCCGTCATCACCCTGGATGATGGTGAAGGCTCGGGCACCGTGATCCGAGGCGTGTCACTGACCAACGGCCTGGGTGGCGGCTCCTATGGGGACGTTGGTGGTGGGATCTTCATGGATGGCGCGAACGTGATCCTGGACGACGTGGCCATCTCGAGCTGCAGTGCAGCCCTCAAGGGCGGTGGATTGATGGTCAAGGACTCGGAGCTGGTTGCTACGGACCTGTCCGTCAGCGACTCGACGGCACCCGAGGGCGGGGGCATCATCATCGAGGGCAGCGATGTGTGGCTTTCGTCATCATCGGTGGAATCGTGTGAGGCGACGAGCAATGGTGGTGGTGGCATCCAGACACAGATGTCGAGCACGCTGGAGTTGGTCGATGTGACCATCTCCGGCTGTGCCGCCAATGACATGGGCGGCGGCGTGTGGGCGGGGGACGGAAGCATCACGCTGCAGTCGGTGGAGGTCTCCAGGTGTGTCAGCGGTGACTACGGTGGCGGGATGTATGTCACGGGGATCGCGGTTGATTTCTCGGATGTCACCTTGGTCGAGAACGAGTCCTACGACGGTGGGGGGATGTACGCCTATTGGGTCAGCGAGATCGAAAGCATCACGGCCACAGGGAACGTCGCTGAGAATGGTGGTGGATTGTATCTGGATGGCGGGCCGGCCGTTCGCGACATCGTGGTGTCCGAGAACGAGGCCACGTACGGCGCCGGTGCGTACTTGAACATAGCGTCGACTGCGCTCTCGAATTCGGTGTTCACGGACAACTCTGCGTTGTATGGTGGTGGCGGCGTCTACATCACCTATGCGGAGGATCTGCTCTTCGAACAAGTGGAGATGTCAGGCAACGAGGTTGTGTACGGGAGTGGTGGTGCTATCTACGCCTACTCTTCATCGGTGACGTACTCCAATGTAGCGCTACTTGGGAACGAAGCCTACCACTCAGGTGGCGGGATTGCTCAGGTGGAATCCTACAGTGGGAGCACGGCAGGGAGCATCTTGGCCAACGTATGGATCACCGGCAACACCGCGTACATGGATGGTGGCGGTGGATTGTATCTGGACGGTGGTGACATGGTGTTGCAGAATTCGGGCCTCTATGGAAACGTCTCTGCGACGAGCCGCGGCGGAGGTGCCGTCTGGGTGTACGACGGCACCCTTTCCATGGTCAACGTCGATGTCTCCGGAAACAGTGCCGCTGTGTCTGGTGGTGGTGTGCTGACTTCGGGATCGAGCCCGTCACTGAGCTACTGCAATGTATGGAACAACTACCCAGACGACTACTATGGCATGACGGATCCCACCGGCACCGACGGCAATATCTCCGCTGATCCGGCCTACGTTTCCACCACCGGGACCGACCCATCCGCCTGGGACCTCCACCTCGCCACCACCTCCACCCTCATCGACGCCGGCGACCCCAGCCTCACCGATCCCGACGGCAGCACCAGCGACATCGGGGCCTACGGCGGCACCGGAGCGGAGCTGTGGGACCTGGACGGCGACGGCTACCCGGCCTGGTGGCAGCCTGGCGCCTACGACTCTTCGACCTACCCGGCCCTGGGCTGGGACTGTGATGACTCCGATGCGGATGTGTATCCGGGGAGTGGATGCTGAACAGCGCTGACGGTCAGCAGCCGGCCCCTGGGTAGACGTCGGGATCGCCGTCGTCGCAGTCCAGCCCCGCCGAGGGGTAGCTCGCCGTGTCGTACACCCCGGGCTGCCACCACGCGGGGTACCCGTCGCCATCGAGATCCCACTCATCGGCGTACTCGCCCCCGTAGGCCCCGATGTCGCTCGTGGTCCCATCAGGGTCCGTGATGGAAGGGTTGCCGGCGCCGATCAGCGCCGAGCCGCTGTCCAGGTGCAGGTCCCACTCGGCGGGATCGGTTGCGGAGATGTCCAGATAGGCCGGATCAGTGGACGTGTTCCCGTCCGAGCCCGTGGGATCCGTCATGCCCGAGTAGTTGTCGGGGCTGTTCCCGTAGGCGTTGCTGTAGCTGAGTGTGGGTGGCGCGGTCGAGGCCGTGAAGTGGATGCCGCCCCCGGTGGTGAGGCCCGAGTTGTAGGAGATCTCGACGTTGACGAACTCCGGAGAGGCGCCGGTCTCGATGAGCATCCCCCCACCGCTGTAGCCGGCCATGGCGTCGTTGCCGACGATGGCGACGTTCTCGAAGTAGGGGCTCATGTCGTTCATGTAGACACCCGCTCCGCCGCAGGAGGTGGTGGTGTTGCCCAGGATGATGGTGTTGGTGACCGTGGGAACGTAGGTGACGCCCTCCCATCCTTCGTCATCAGAGAAGTAGAGCCCGCCGCCGCAGCCTCCATCGTTGCCGATGACAGCCACGTTTTCCAGAACCGCCGAGGCCTC
>CAZHIK010000311.1:0-9156 GCA_964532635.1 uncultured Enterobacterales bacterium | reverse complement strand
TACCGTCCAGGGTGACCCCCAGGGTCACCGCCCCGCTGGCCGAGCCTGCGCTCAGGGTGGAGCTGTAGTCGGTGGCAGCGCCGGTGCCGTCGTACCAGGTGGCCAGGCTGCTGCTGTCCGCCGTGCCGTCGCAGTCGTTGTCCACGCCATCGCACAGCTCGGTGGCGCCGGGGTGGATGTTGGCGTCGTCGTCGTCGCAGTCCGTGGCGTCGGCGGAGTGACCGCTGGGCTGGGTGCAGGCCGCGGTGCTGCTGCCGGGGTCGCCGTAGCCGTCTCCGTCGCCGTCCGCATACCAGGTGCTGGCGTCCACGGCCCCTTCGTCCACAGAGCCGTCGCAGTCGTTGTCCACCCCGTCGCAGGTCTCGTCGGCCCCGGGGTAGGTGCCGGCGTCGCCATCGTCGCAGTCCGTGGCGTCGGCGGAGTGACCGCTGGGCTGGGTGCAGGCCGCGGTGCTGCTGCCGGCGTCGCCGTAGCCGTCGCCGTCGGCATCCAGGTACCAGGTGGCCCCGTCGATGGCGGCATCGTCGGCGGTCCCGTCGCAGTCGTTGTCCACCCCGTCACAGACCTCGTCGGCGCCGGGGTGGATGCCGCTGTCGCCGTCGTCGCAGTCGCTGTCGTCGGAGCCATAGCCGCTGGGCTGCTCGCAGGCGGTGGTGGAGCTTCCGGCGTCGCCCCAGCCGTCCCCATCGGCGTCGGCGTACCAGGTCGGGCCGTCGGAGGGCTCTTCGTCCACGACCTCGTCGCAGTCGTCGTCCAGCCCGTTGCACAGCTCGGCGGCGCCGGGGTGGATGGAGGCGTCGCCGTCGTCGCAGTCGCTGGCGTCGCCCACGTGCGCCGGTGGAGGCTCGCAGGCCGCGGTGCTGCTGCCGGCGTCGCCGTAGCCGTCGCCGTCGCCGTCGCGGTACCAGCTGGGGGCATCCACGGCCAGCTCGTCCACGGCCCCGTCGCAGTCGTCGTCCCGATCGTTGCAGCGCTCGTCGGCACCGGGGAAGACCGCCGCGTCACCGTCGTCGCAGTCCGAGTCGTCCTGGATGTGACCGTGGGGTCGAACGCAGGCCACCTGCTCGGCGCCTGGATCGCCATAGCCGTCGCCGTCGCTGTCGGAGTACCAGCTGCTGCCGTCAACGGGGTCTTCGTCCACGATCTCGTCGCAGTCGTCGTCCAGCCCGTTGCAGACCTCGTCGGCCCCGGGGTGGACCTGATCCAGGTCGTCCTGGCAGTCCCCGCCGTGCCCGGCGTAGCCCGAGGGCGCCTCGCAGCTCACCGCGGTCTGGTCGTCCGCTCCGTAGCCATCCCCGTCGCCGTCCAGGTACCAGGTGGAGCCGCCCAGCACCCCCGGGTCGTCGTCGTCCACGTATCCGTCGCAGTCGTCGTCCAGCCCGTTGCAGACCTCGTCGGCCCCAGGAAACACCGCAGGATCGTCGTCGTCACAGTCCTCCAGTTCGTTGTGGCCGTCGCCGTCGCGATCCGGAGCCCCCTCGACGGTCTCCGGCCCGGTGTCGTCGGGCTTGGGCTCACAGGCCGCGAGCAGCAGGGCCAGCAGGAGGAGGGTGCGGTGCATCTGCGTCGTAGGGTCGGGGGTTCTCCCCCAGTCTATCGACTACTCCCCCAGGTGCTCCAGCCCCATGTCCATGGCCATCCGTATCCCCATGTCCTGGGTCTGGTCCTGGATGGTGATGCGCATCAGCGCGTCCAGCTCCACGCTCACCTCCGTGTCGTGGGGGGTCAGGGAGCCGAGATCCTGCACCGTCACACCCTGGCCGCTCGAGCCGAAGCGCAGCCACTGCACCTCGGCCCCCGGGGGCAGCCCTTCCATCGCGCTCTGGCCCACCAGCACCTGCTCGATGCTGGTGTTCAGGGTCAGGGTGTCCCCCTCGATGGACACCAGCTCGGTGTGTGAGGTCTGCAGCAGCTTCATGCCCTGGTTGTCCAGCAGCACCGAGGTGTCCCAGCGGGCGCCAGGCCCCACCGCCTCGAGGGGCAGCGGCATGGTGAGCTGGGAGAACGTGTTGCTCATGGAGTCGTACTGCTGACGCATGGCGGGATCGAGCCCGTCGGGCAGCCGCACCTCGTGCTCTGCCTTGCGGCCCTGACGATCCATGGTGCTCTGGACCTTCATGCCCACAAGGCTGCCCAGCGAGCCCTCGAGCTGTGCCAGCAACATCGGGTCCAGCGGCTCGCTGCTCTCACCCAGGCTCACGCTGGTGGTCTCGGCCAGCAGCACCAGGCGGTCGTCGGGCAGCTCCTCGATCACTTCGAGGCGCATGTCCGACAGGATGGGCGGCATGGAAGTGGTGTGGGAGCCCATGGCCCCCATCGACATGGTCATGGTCATCCCCATGCTCATGCGCACCGCCTCGCTGTGGCCCTTGGGCGCCGTGATGGCCAGCACCTGTCGCGGCTCGGAGCCAGGTTCCCGCAGGATCACCACGGTGCCCTCCGCCTCGGCCCGCTCCGCCAGGGCCAGCTGATCGGCGGTGGGCCCGATGCCCAGGGTCTCGCGCAGGGCCTCGGGGCTCGTCTCGGGGGCGGCCTGGGTGGCCTCGGGCTCGGCCACCGGGGACTCCACCGGGGCGTCCTTGGGGCAGCCTGTGGTGAGGGCGAGCAGGAGCGCGAGGGGAGCGAAGGAGCGGTTCATTGGGTCCTCCAGGGATCGACGTCCAGATGCTATCCTCGACGCTAGCTGGAGGCCCCATGCAACGCCCGATGTCCCTCTTCTCACTCCTCCTCATCGGCTGTCCCGCCCCTGCTCCGGTGGATGACACCGGCTCCGACACCGCCGCCCTCGAGCCCTTCGATGAGACCCTGGCCGAACAGCTGCAGGAGGCCCTCGACCAGGCCCGCGAGGACTACGACGCGCCGGGAGTCGCGGTCTCGGTGCAGATGCCCGGGGTGGAGCCCTGGATCGGCGTGGCGGGGGTGGCGAACCAAGACACGGACGAAGCGCTGGCCCCCGAGCATCGCTTCAAGATCGCCAGCGTCACCAAGACCTTCACCGCCGCGGTGGTGCTGCAGCTCGTAGACGAGGGCGCCCTGAGCCTGGACGACCGCCTCGGCGACCACTGGAGCGGCCTGGACTGGGCCGCCGGCGTGACCATCCGCCAGCTGCTGCAGCACAGCTCGGGCATCCCGGAGTACGGCACCGCCAACCTCTACCAGCTCGGCATGCACGAACCCTGGACCGCCGAGGAGCTGATGGCGCTGATGCAGGACTGGGAGCTGGACTTCGAGCCCGGGACCGAGTGGGGCTACGCCAACAGCAACTACGTCCTGCTCGGCCTGATCATCCAGGAGGTCAGCGGCGAGAGCTGGGACCAGCACGTGACCGCCCGCCTGCTCGAGCCCTACGGCCTCACCAGCATGGAGGCGCCCCTGGACGACCCGACCTGGGGCGGGGTGGTACCCGGCTACTGGCTCGACGAGGACACCACCCAGGACATACACCCCACCGCCCTGGGCGCCTCGGGCGCGATGGTGGCTGACATCCGCGACCTGGCGGCCTGGGGCAGCCTGTGGCTGGGCGGCGAGGCCGTGAGCGAGACCATGGCGACCGAGCGCTGGGTCGACGCCCTGGACCTGTACGACGGCGCCCTGTACTGCGGGCTGGGCGCGTACTCGATCCTCGGCGCTCCTGACGAGCCCGACACCCAGCTGTTCCACAACGGCGCACTCAATGGCTACAGCTCGTGGATGGCCTACCGGGCCAACGGTGAGGTCAGCCTGTCGGTGATGACCAACTCCTGGCCCGGAGTCGGCATGGACACCGGCCAGGCCCAGGACGTGGCGTTCGAGCTGTGGCCGGTGCTGGGCTGGGAGGACTGACAGAGGAGACGGGTGGCTGGAGGTGGTTATCTCTGGCCTCGTCCCCGAAGCCCAGAGGCCCACCATGTCCAACCACCACCGCGCCACCACCGGCCGCCAGGGCGAGATCTGGTGGGACGAGCGCTACAACAGCGGCAGAGCGGGCTGGGACAAACCCCACCACGCCTCCCAGATCGAGGTCGCGGTCACCCGCCTGGACCTCCCCCTGTGCCGAGCCCTGGACCTGGGCTGCGGCCGCGGTCGCAACAGCCGCTGGCTGGCGCAGCAGGGTTTCTCGGTGGTCGGGGTGGACATCTCCGGCGTGGCCATCGCCAACGCCAAGGCCACCCAGGGTGCGCTGGATGTGGACTTCCACCGGCTGGACGTTCTGGTGGACCCCATCCCGGGCGGTCCCTTCGGCGTGGTGTTCGACTACGGCTGCCTGCACGTCTTCGACACCGACGAAGACCGCGCCACCCTCGCCGCCAAGGTCTCCTCGGTCCTCGAGCCCGGCGGCCTGTACATCGCCGTGATCGGCTCCACCGACGGCCCCCCCCGCGAGCACGGCCCCCCCCGCCGCAGCGCCCGCGACGTGGTCGCCGCCCTCGAGCCACACTTCGAGATCCTCGAGCTGAACCGCGGCCTGATCGATCCCGACGAAGAGCTGGAGCGCCCCACCTGGGAGCTGGTGGCCCGACGCAGGGACGGCTGACAACCCGTGGCGACGGTGCGCACCCGCGCCATGGTCGGGGCACGGGCACAGGTTCGTCACCCGCTGCGGGTGCTGCTCTCCCGACGGCCCCACGAGCCCGACTTCGCCCTGTTCGCGCATCTGCCCCAGCGCCGAGGCCTGTTCCTGGACCTGGGCGCCCACGCCGGCCAGAGCGCCGCGAGCTTCCACCTGTTCAAACCAGGCTGGAACATCCTGGCCTTCGAGCCCGATCCGGCCATGCAGCCCAGCCTGCGACTGCTCGCCCACCTGCTGCGGGGCCGGCTCGAGCTGCGCCGCCAGGGCGTCGGTGCCTCGCGGGGGGTGGGCACCCTGCTCGTGCCCACCGCCGCTGGACGCCGCCTGGAGGGCGAGGCCAGCTTCGACCGAGCCTGCCTGGAGCAGCACGGCCCCACGCGTGACCGGCTGGCCAGCCTGGCGGGTGGTGCACCCATCGAGCTTCGAGCCGTGACCTCTCCGATGCTGCCCTTGGACGATCTGGAGCTGGCCCCCGGTGCGGTCAAGCTCGACCTGCAGGGGGGCGAACTGGCTGCGATGCAGGGCATGATGACCACCCTCGAGCGCCACCGGCCGCCGGTCCTGATGGAGAACAACCGCCACTCGGAGCCCATCACAGCCGCCCTGGCCCCCATGGGCTACCGCCCCAGGAACTGGGCTCCCGTGAAGGGGAGCCTGATCGCCCCGGCGAACCCCTTCGAGGCCCTGAACCTGGTGCTCGTCACCCAAGCCCACCTGGCCTGGCTGCCGCACGAGGCGCGCTGACGGCAACGCCAACCCCATTGCGAAGCACTCCGGGATCCACGACCCTGGAGCCCCATGCCCTCCGCTCTCCTCCTCCTCACCCTCGCCTGCCGCCCTCCCGGGGTCGCGGACACCGCCACCCCCGAGCGCCCCGAGTGCCTGGGCCAGCTACCCTGCGCCTGGCCCGCCGGCGGGCTGATCTTCGGCGCCACAACCGTGGAGCTGTACAGCGACCACCCCGACGCCAGCGTCCGCTATACCACCGACGGCGGCCTGCCCGACGACGGCTCCCCCATCGCCGAGGGCCCCCTGGAGATCACCGAGAGCACCCGGGTGCGGGCCCAGCTGATCCGCGACGGTGAGCCCGGCCCCGTGTGGAGCACCGCCTGGCTGCTGACCGATCCGGATCTCGAGGCCTTCTCCTCCAACCTGCCCGTGGTGGTCATGGAGAGCTTCGGCCACGACATCGACGTCGAGTCCGGCTCCGAGGCCGACCGCCCCAGCTGGCCCCGCCGCGAGGTCTACGCCGCCTTCTTCGACGCCAGCGACACCGAGCGTGCCGCCATCGGCGGCACCCCCGACCACCTGGGCCGCTGCGGGGTCAGGGTGCGCGGCAACAGCTCCCAGATCCTGCCCAAGAAGCAGTACAGCCTCGAGACCTGGGACGAGGACGACGACGACATCGACGTGGCCCTGCTGGGCATGCCCGCCGAGAGCGACTGGGTCTTCCACGCCCCCTACGGCGACAAGAGCCTCATGCGGAACCACCTGGCCTACTCCTGGACCCGGGCCCTGGGCCAGCACGCCATGCGCAGCCGTCCCATCGAGGTCATCTTCGACCAGGACGACCTCCGCGTGGGCTGGGACGACTACCTGGGGGTCTACACCTTCATCGAGAAGATCAAGCGTAGCGAGGAGCGGGTGGACGTCGCCAACCTGGGTCCGGAGCACGACGACGAACCGGAGATCAGCGGCGGCTACATCCTCAAGCACGACATCCCCGACGACGACGAGGAGCGCTGGCGCACCAGCGCCGGTCGCGGCGGCTTCATCCACGTGGACCCCGACGGCGAAGACATCACCGAGGCCCAGCACGACTGGCTGCTGAGCTACCTCGACGGCTTCGAAGAAGAGCTGTTCGAGCAACCCGACGGCGACTGGCGCGCCTACATCGACCAGGACAGCTTCATCCACTACCACCTGTTCACCGAGGCCCTCAAGAACGCCGACAGCTCCTACGCCTCCCGCTATTGGCACAAAGACCGCGAGGGTCCCCTCGTCGCCGGTCCCATCTGGGACTGGAACGTCAGCATGGGCGCCACATCGGACTGGGACTGCTTCGAGCCCACCGGCTTCCACTACCTCGAGGTCCCTCACTTCTGGTACGCCGAGCTGCTCGAGGATCCGGACCTCGAGGCCGCCTGGCTCGAGCGTTGGTGGGAGCTGCGCGCCGACCTGCTGTCCACGGACACCCTGCTGTACGAGATCGACACCACCGCCGCGTTGCTGGCAGAAGCCCAGGCCCGGAACTTCGAGCGCTGGCCGGTGCTGGGCGAGTACATCGAGGAGCTACCACACGTGAACTGGCCCGGCTGGGAAGACCGCGACAGCTACGAAGCCGAGGTGGACTGGATGAAAGACTGGCTCGAGACCCGCCTGGACTGGCTGGACGCCGAGCTGGCCGAGGGCGGGCTCCCCTCCGACAGCGACGATCTCGACTGAAGATCGCTCCCGTTGCACCCAAAAGGGGGATAGCCCCCACTGGGTCCATGAAGACCCACCGAGGTGGAGCTCCATGCCCAGCCCCAACGCCCGCACAGGCTCCCGGCGATCGTCCTACCCCGACCTGCTGGGCTCCCCCGACTGGGGCCAAGCCGGAATGAAGCCCGCCAGCCGACTGGACAATCCCGAGTTCTGGGCCTGCCTGGGCTCGCTGATCCTGATCGGCGCCGCCGTGCTCGCCAGCGCGATCCTGTAGATCCCCTCACCCCCAACCCCTTCTCCCCAGGGAGAGGGGGGCCGCTCCTCTCATGATCCCTCTCCCTGGGGAGAGGGTGCCCCGCAGGGGCGGGTGAGGGGGCAACGCGACCGCCCAGCGAACCCTCGAGACCACTCGAGCCGAACCCTCACCCCAACCCACCCCACCCCGGCTACCCTCCGGGCATGACCAAGAAACGCCTCCTCGACCTCGCCCTGCTGATCCCCGGCTCCCTCGCCTACGGCCCGCCCCTGGCCCTGGCCGCCATCGCCGTCAAGCTCGACGACGGTGGTCCCGTGCTCTTCCAACAAGTGCGGGTGGGTCAGCACGGCCAAGCCATCGAAGTACCCAAGCTACGCACCATGACCACATCGCAACCCCAGCGGGTCACCCGCGCCGGCCGGCTCCTGCGGCGCACGGGCCTGGACGAGCTGCCCCAGTTCCTCAACGTGCTGAGCGGCGAGATGAGCCTGGTGGGCCCCCGCCCGCTGACCCGCTTCGACCTCGAGCGCCTCGAGGCCCAGGCCCCTGGCTTCTCCCGCCGCCTGCACCACAAGCCCGGAATCACCGGCCTGGCCCAGGTGCACGGCACCCGCAGCCTCGCGGAGAGCATCGCCCTCGAAGACGCCTACCAGCCCGGCACCCGCGCAGACCTGCGCATCCTGGCCCGCACCGTGCTGATCAACGTCTTCGGCAAGCAGCGGGCACAGAAGCGCGTGGTACGCTCATCGGGCGAGGAGGACGTCCATGCTCACGCTGCTGCTGCTCCTGATGGCCTGCGACTGCGGGCCGGCCGAGCCCGATAGTCGCTCCCTCGACTCCCAGCCCCACGACAGCGAGCCAGTCGACGAGGGCCCCTGCGTCGATCCCCAGCCCATCCAGCTCATCTACGGCGCCCCCTCCGGCTACGAGCGCTGCGCCGACGGCTCGGTGAACAAGGTCGGCGAGACCGTCCTGGCCGCCAACTACAGCGGCGAGATCCGTCCCTGCGAAGACTGGGTCCAGTACAAGAGCTGCTTCACCGACGCCGACTGCGCGGACCCACCGGGCAGCCACTGCGCCTTGGGGTTCAGCCCATGGAGCTACCCGCCGTGGTGCGAGTGCACCACGCCCTGCACCTCCGACGCCGACTGCGGTGCGCTCGAGGCCTGCATCCCGCCCGAGGTCCACGACCTGTCCCTGGACTGGCCCCTGTGCTTCCCCGCCCGCTGCCGCAGCGGCGAGAGCTGCCCCTCGGGCGAGTGCGCCCTGGTCACCGAGAACGACTGCGGCTGGGGCAACTTCGAGCTGCGCTGCCGCAAGGACGCGGACGAGTGCCGCTCGGCCAACGAGTGCGACTACGACTGCTGGGCCTACGACACCCACCTCGAGTGCGTGGGCCCGGCCTGCACCTGAAGCCCTATGCCCCCCGAATCCGAACACTCCCGGACCTATCCCCCCAGTACCTGATCGATCCTCGACCTATGTCGGTTGGATTGGATCGATCCGCCCGCCTAGCCGGCCATCCGACGTCCACTTCAGCTCGAAAGCCGCACTTTCGGCCCGAAAATCGCCCTCAACCGCCCTACGTGATCCAATCCAAGGCACATAGCTCCGCATCCGATCAGGATCCGCGCACATAGGTCCCCGATCACCCACGTGGGGCCGGTTCACCACGTCAACGCGCCCGCCCTCAATCCAACCAGAAGTCGAACCACAATCCGTCCCCTTCGACCTCTCCCTCCGCCTCCTCGTAGGCCTGCCACCCCTCCCCCATGTCCGCCCAGACCTGCTCACCGCTGTACCCCACGCCGAAGCTGGTGCCAGCGAGATCCCCCCATCCATCGGTGTCACAGGCGCCGCCCTCATTGATCCAGACCTCGAGCTCGCCGCGGGTGAACACCCAGGCCGCCTCGCAGGCTCCACA
>CAZHIK010000310.1:0-9160 GCA_964532635.1 uncultured Enterobacterales bacterium | reverse complement strand
GGCATCCGCCAGGATGGTCTCGGAGACAGCGTCGAGGGCTCCGTAGTAGCTGTGGCGAGCACGGCGACCGCCCGCGAGGAAGTCCTCGAGGCGGGGAACCTGCACACCGAGCCGCTCGCTGAACAGCGCCACGAGGTCGAGGGGCTGTTTCAGCGCGCCTTGCTCGAGGTCCAGCAGGGCCATCAGCTCGGCTGCGAGGATGCGGGCGCTGCCCTCGCACATCTCCACCAGGACCTGCCGCAAGAAGGCCGGCGGCTGGGACAAGACCAGCTCGAGCAGCTGGCGCTGGTTGTGCTGGACCACCCGCCCCTGGAGCGGCGAAGCCAGGCCAGCCTGGAGCAACACGGCCACATCCCGTGGGCCGAGCAGGCAGTCGGGTTCCACCAGAGCACCCGCGGGCTCGCCCGCGATGGTGGGGATGCGCCCCTCGGGGGGCGGTCGGTGGGTGACCGTGGGCGCCAGGAACATGTTGATGGCCATGCCCTGCGGTGCGTAGCCCAGGCCGCCGTAGCGCTCGGCGATGCCCCGGACCCGCTGCTTCAGGGCCTGGAGCAGCCGCAGCCTCACCTGGACGGGCTCGAGCCAGTCAGAGCGCTGCTCCCCCACCAACCAGTCCAGCTGCTCGGCGCTGAGGTAGGGGGCCACCCGCGCCAGCGCGAGCTGGAAAGCCTCGGACAGGGGCTCACTGCTGCGGATCCTGAAGTAGATCTCCGCGGCGGTCGGCAGCGCTGCGTACCGCGCCACCCACTCGGGCTGCTCAGCCAGGGAAGGCAGCTCACGCACGGGCGCGTGGGGTGGCGGCTCGGTGGGGCCGAGCACCTGCGCCAGCCAGCGCACCACCCGGTCGACCTCGAAGCCGTATTCGTGGGGTGGCAGGTTCTCATCGAGCAGCCGCTTGGTGGCGATGACGTCGAGACCATGGCCGTCGGTGACCTGCTTGACGAGCGGGTGTATCCGGTCCTCGAGCTGTGGCCCCTCCACCAGCAGCCAGGACAGCAGGCGGGCGAGCTTGGGGCCCGGGACGGCATCGGCGGGCTGCTCGATGCCCTCGGCTTCCAGGGCCGCATCGACACGCCGGGCGAAGCGGCGCAGGCTCTCTACGAAGTCCGCCACCTCCTGGGAGAAGACCCCCAAGGCCGCCACGATGTGATCCAGGGCCTCGTCGGAGCGCAGCAGCTCGAAGATGCGCTCGACCTCCTGGTCCGGGTTGATGAGGGCGTTGAAGTAGCGTGCGTCATACAGCCCACTGTCGGGGCCGCTGATGCTGAGGTCGCCCAGGCTGCCGACCTCGAGCTCGAGCTCCCCGTGTCGAAGCTCCTGCACCAGCAGCTCCACCGCTGGTCCACCCTCGGCCTGCAGGACCGGGGAGGCTCCCTGGAGGTCGTAGACCAGGCCCACGCGGGAGCGTCCCAGCCCCGAGCTGTCCAGGTGACCCTCGATCAGCCGGGCCTGTACCGAGCTGTGCTCGGGCAGCCGCAGGCTCCGGTGGCCCAGCTCGAGCTGAACACGATCGAGCACCAGCTCGACAGCGCTGCCGCCAAAGTCCAGTGAGACGAGCTGTGGGCCCAGGCGCTCGGTGGAGGCGTGGCCCTCGAGCTCGACCTGACCGCTCGCCAGGGTGATGAGCTCACCCGCGTCGATGTCGAGCTCGGGGAACATGTCGACCCGGGTGGAGCCCCCCAGGCCGAAGCTCGCCTCGGTGTGGAGCCGGAGCCGCAGATCGTCGACACCGCTGGACGCCAGCTGCCCGGCAGCAACGCCCTGCATACGTTCGACGCGCACCAGCGTGGTGCCGTCGCTCATGTGGCTGCCGTCGCGCACCGCGAAGCCGGTAGAGAAGTGCAGATCGAGCTGCTGGGTCTGCCCCTCGCCGCTCTCGGGATCGAGCTCGAAGGCCCCGTGTCCGTGCAGTTCGATCCGCTCGAGGCTGGCCTGGACATCGATCCCGCCCTTCAGCACGGGCTGGTGGTAGTCGAGGCGGAGATCCAGCTGTCCCAGCTGGCTACCCTCGAGCACTCGGCCCCGCAGACCCACGCGCAGCTTGTCGGCGGGCCAGCCACCGTCCACCGCCGCGCCTGCACAGACCTTCATCACGCTGTCGGCGTCGTCAGCGTCCGGCTCGTTCGAGCGCAGGTCGGCCTCGAGCTCGAGGTTCACCGTGCCGCCCTCGAGCTCGACCTGCAGCTCCCGAGCGGTCAGCCGCAGGCTGTCGTGCTCCACGGTGCCCTCGAACGACGCCCTCACGTGTGCGGGTTCGGGCGGGGACAGGTCGGCACGCAGGGTGCCGCCGTCGGGGAGCTCGAGATGGGTGACCACCTCCGGCAGGTCTGTCACGAGGTCGATCTGCCCGCTGGTGCCAGCCAGCACATCCGCCATGCGCACGGCGAGCTCCCGCGTGGGGATGTTGTCGCTGCGGAGCGCGGCTGTGGCCAAGGGCTCACCGGAGGTGAGCCGGGCCAGGGAGGCGTAGGGATACGGGATGACGAGGTGGGGAACGTGGACGTCCTCGAAGCCTACGGGGGCACGGCCGAGCACGTCGAAGAAGCCGGTGAAGCGCAGGTCGAGCTGCCAGGTGCCCCCGCGCAGCACAGGCCGGGCCGAGACGTGGCGCAATCGGACCTGGGCGGCCCGCTCCGAGCCCACGCGCAGGCTCTCACGGATCTCGTGGAGGGTCTCGCGGCCGGTGGTACCGGGAGGCAGGTAGCGGTCCAGGCGCGGGCGCACCCGCCGACCCAGCGCCTTGCCCAGGGTGCGCAGGCCTTCCGCCCGCTCACCTGCCCGGGCCATGCGTCCGAGACGCCCCAGCAGCTCGCTGACCTCGCGATCCTGGAAGACGCGGTTCAGGCGAGCCAGCACGGGCAGGATGTTGTGCAGCACCAAGGGGGGATCGAAGGACAGCGCCGCCGAGGTGACGCGCGCCTCCCCATCGTCCGCTCGCTCCGCCGAGATCCAGCCGCGGCCCACACAGCCCTCGGGCACGTCAACGGGAAAGGCCTGGTCGGCGATCAGGGGTACCTCGATCTGCCCGGGCACCAGATCCAGCCGGAAGCGGCAGTGAAGCCGCCGCACCAGATCCGGGTTCACGCCGTGGCGGTCGATGTCGAAGCTCATGGGGGTCGCCAAAGGCGTGAAGCCCTGGCCGCCGAGCCCCTGGCTCGTGAGGCGCACCGACAGGCTGGAGCGCTCGGGAGGGGTGGACGCGGTGGTGGTCTGCTCGTTCATGGCCCTGCTTCCCTCGGATCCCACCGGCCGCAGCTCGGCGGAGGATCCCTGTGCCTGTAATGGCGGAAGCAGGCCCGAACCAGGCCAGGATGGTGCCGGGCTCGGTCCGGTGGAGTATTGGAGCCCTCTCGCTCACAGGAGCCGTCATGCTTGTCCTGGAACGCCTGGCCAGAGGCGGCCACGATCTCGAACGCGCGGCCTGGTACGCAGTGCGCGGCGAGCCCAGCTGTCCGGCCGAGCGCTTCGTCCTGACCACCCCCTGGACCCGCGACATCTGCAACAAGCCGGAACTGCTGGGGTTGGCCTACACCGAAGCCCTGTGCCAGGCCATGGCCGAGGGCTTGGCCGTGGCGCCCTTCGCGGAGCACATCGCGTCCCCTCCACAGGACGAAGTCTGCGTGCTCCACCTGCTGCGGGGGGGGCTCAACTTCGGCCTGCGCCGGGCCATCGCGACGGCCTTCGAGTACAACCGCCACGGCTCCGCCTTCATGAGCAGCCAGCGCTTCGAAGAGGACGGCCAGTGGGGGGTCAAAGAAGACGCCTACCGCAAGCTCGACATCCCCCGCAACGCCGTGCTGGTGCTCGGCGACGTGGTGGCCACCGGGGTCACCCTCGAGAACGGCCTCGAGGTGGTGCGCCGGCACATGGTCGACATCGGCGCGAGCGCCCGGACCCTCATCTTCTTCACCATCGGCGGACCCCGCGCAGAGGAGGTTCTCGGACGCGTCCACCAGCGCTTCTCGGAGACCTTCCCGGACTACGAGCGCACCTGTGTGGTCTACCTCGAGGGCCGCTTCGCCCTGGCGGATGAAGCCACCCCGCTGTCCATCAAGGAACTGGGCACGGATCTGCTGCGCCTCGACTCCCTGATGGCCCCGGAGTTCGAGCTCTCCCAGTACGAAGCCCTGGCCCACCCCCTGGAGCGCTGCACCATCTACGACGCCGGCTCCCGCGCCTTCTCTGTCCACGCCTACGCCCAGGACGTGCTCGAGTACTGGGAGCGAGCCCGCGCCCGCGCCGACGATGGTTGCTCCCTGCGGCAGCTGCTGGTCGAGCGCTGGCCCGAGCTCGCGCCCGCCGATCGCAGCGCCGTCATGGCCCGCGCCCAGGCCCGCTGGCCGGGTGTGGATCCCTCCCTGCTCCAGCAGCTGATGGTGGCACGCCAGACCTTCTGGAGCGAGCTGGTGGGCCCCATGGGTAGCCGCCCCACCGCACTCTGGGCGCTGTGCGACGCCCGCATCCGCACCCTGCGACAGGCCGCAGGGCTGCCTGACGGAGACGAGGAATGAGCCCCATCGAGCCTCACCACATCCGCATCGGCCCCGAGCAGGTCGCTGGCAACGGCGACCTGGGGCGCGTGTTCTTCGTCCCGGGCTCTTCGGCCAGGACCGAGGCCCTCGCCGAGCAGCTCCTGGACATCGAGGTCTTCCCCTCGCCGCGGCACCTCGACGTCTTCATCGGACGCTATGAGCGCGACGGCGTCAGCATCGACGTGGGCGCCTGCCCCACCGGCATGGGCTGCGCGAGCCTGGGCATCATCGTCACCGAGCTGCTCGAGCTGGGCGTGCGACGCCTCATGCGCGTGGGCTCGGCCGGCTCGCTCCAGCCGGGGGTCGGCAGCGGCGACCTGGTGGTGGCCAACGGCGCAGTGCGAGACGAGACCGCCTCGGACGCCTACTGCTCCAAGGACATCCCCGCCCTGGCGCACCCCGACTGGGTGCGCTGCCTCGAGGCCGCCGCCGTCCGCCACGGCATGGCCGATCGCACCTACACCGGCTTGGTGCACACCAAGGACTCCCTCTACGGTCGCGAGTTCGGCCTCGGACCCCGGGCCGAGCTCAACCGCGCGTACATGGCGGAGCTGCACGCGATGGGCGTACTGGCCACCGAGATGGAGAGCTCCCACCTGTTCATCCTGGCCGCGGCCCACGGCGGCCAGGTCCACTCCCTGGCCCGGGGCCAGCGTGGACCCGACCTGGTCAAGGCGGGCTCGCTGCTGGCCGTGGTCGGTGATGAGGGCGTCTTCGATCAGGCCCACACCACCCGGGGCGTGGAGCAACAGGCCATCATGGTGGCCCTGGATGCAGCGCTCGACCTCATCGCGCTCGAGCGCTGATCCGCCCCTCGGCCGGCCGGGTTAGCTTCCCTGCAAGACCGCGGACCTGCGCGGCATAAGGGGAGCCCACCATGAGTCAACCCCCCCCCGACGACGCGCAGCGAGAGTCGGGCCTGGAGCGAGGTCAGGTCCAGACCTTCGTCCTGGCCCTCGACAAGGCCATGCGGGCACAGCGCCTCTACGGCAGCCGCGACTCCGCGTTCGTCGTCAAGCTCCTGGAGAACCTCGAGCGCGAGCTGTCCGAGCTGCTGGCCCGCGGACAGGTCCACCTCGGCGTGTGCTCCATGGGCTTCACCTGGAAGGACCGCCCGCTCTTCACGGCCGATGTCGACGACGCCCAGCTGCCCTGGGCCTTCCGGCTGTTCTGCGACGGCATCCGCGAGATCTCCTTCGAGCAGTCGATGCGCTGGGAAGAGCTGCTGGACTTCCTCGACATCCTGTCCACCAACCCGCGGATCACCGAAGAAGACCTGGTCACGATGCTGTGGGATCGCGACTTCGACGGCATCCGCTACTACGCCGCCGACACCTTCGCGGCCGGGCTCGAGGTCGACGAGAACGGCGAGCTGGTCCTGTCCAGCTCCAAGAAGCTCGACGGCGACAGCGGCGCGGGTGTGGAGGAGGTGGCCCTCAGCCCCGACGACATCCGGCTGCTCTCCGGGGAGCAGCACCTGGCCTGGCTGCAGTCGGCCCACGCTCCCAGCCGCTCGGGTGGAACCCACGCCTGGCAGGCTGCACGCCTCAAGAGTTCGCTGCAGGACATCGCCGATCTGCCTCGCTTCATGGACCTGGCCCTCGAGGTCGTCTCCCGCGGCCGATTCTCCGAGGGAGCCGGCCTGGCCCTGATCTCGGACCAGCTCCGGGCCCACATCTCCCGGCGTGATCTCGACGGCTTCATCGCCTACTTCCAAGCCCTGGGAGCCACCACGACCCGAGGAGGTGAGCGCGCGCGGACCATCGTGGAGCGGGTGTTGGATCCTCAGCGCCTCGAGGCGCTGGTCCCCATGCTGGTGGACGCTGGCGACGAGCTCGACGAGGTGCCCGCCGGCCTGCTGGCCACCAAGGCCTTCGACCCCGCCCTGGCCCTGCTCGAAGCCCTGCCCTCCTGCCCCTTCCAGCGAGCCCTCGAGGATGCCTTGATGGAAGAGCGGGTCGACCTCACCCCGCTGTACGCCGAGCGGCTCGGATCCACCGACCACCTCCTGGTCTCCGCCAGCATCAAGGCCCTGGGTCGCATCGGCTCGGCCGATGCCATCAAGGCCCTGTCGAGCGTGCTGTCGCGCCCCTCGGCCCGCCAGCGGCAGGAGGCCCTCGACGCCATGGCAGGCCAGTACCACCCCGCCGCCAAGGGAGCCCTGATCCGAGCCCTGGACGACCGCCACGCCCCGGTGCGGAGCCTGGCGCTCACGCTGCTGCAGAAGGCCCAGGATCCCTCGGTGGTTCGCGCCCTGCTGCCTCACATGACCGCCGCCGGCTTCGAGAAGCGCCCCCTCGAAGAGTGCGCCAGTTGGTACCGCTGCCTCGGCAGCACACCCGAGCCCAGCGCCATCGCCCACATGGACGCCCTGCTCTCCCGCCGCAACCTGCTGCGCAACCGCGCTGTCATCGCCCACCAGATCCTGGCGGTGCGCGCCCTCGGTCAGCTCGGCGGCGGCTCGGCCAGGGCGGTGCTCGAGCGCGCCTACACCTCGTCCAGCCTGCCCAGGCAGGTCAAGCACGCCATCCGCTCTGCGGTCTCCAACCGCCAGGGAGGTCGCTCATGAGCACCGATGAGCGCAAGGTCTACCATGAGCTTGGACACGACCTGATCCTCCTGCTGTACGGGCTGTCCCGCTCGGTCAAGCTGTACGAGGCCAACAACGACACCATCGCCAACCAGGTGAACCTGCTGGTCGAACGCCTCGAGCGCTACTTCGCCGAGCAGGGCGAGGGCCTGCGCCTTCAGCTGATGGCTGATGAGTTCTTCATCAACGGCAAGCTGCTGCGCGCCGATCCCCGCTTCTGGGACCGCGCCGTCGCCCTCACCGCCTTCCTCAAGCAGTTCGAGCTCGGAGAGCTGCACTTCGACACCAGCCTGGACAACTCCCACTGCCTGGCCTTCGTACGCGACCTCAGCGCCAGCGCCCGCCAGCAGCGCAACCAGCTGAACTTCGAGGGGTACGGCGCGCTGCAGATCGGGGAGCTCCAGGGCCAGTCCACCGCCTCCTACGATCTGCGCCCCGACCGCTTCGCCATCATGCTCAGCGGCAGCCTGCTGGACGTGCTCGAGTGGTTCCGAGCCAACAGCAGCAGGCCTGGGCTGTCCCTGCTCCCCCTCCGGCGCACCCTGCAGCTGGTGATCGACGCGGCCCTCAAGGACCCCGCCATCTTCCAGGTCGTGGCGGCGATCCGCGATCCGGAACGTCCCATCGGCTGGAGCCGGGCACGGCTGGCCACCACCATCGACGCCATCTGCTTCGGCCACTACCTCACCTTGCACCGTCGCGAGGTGATGTGCCTGGCGGTGTCCGCGATCCTGTCCGGGGTCTCCGACAGCGAGGATCCGGTCGAGGCCGTGGCCCCCCTCTTCCTGTACCGGGGCATCAAAGACGCGGCGATGCCCACGGTGCTCGCCGTCCACGACGCGCGCATCGACAACCAGTCCGGCAGGCTGGGCATGGCGGGTCAGGTCCTGGCCGTCTGCGAGACCTACCACCGGCTCACCTCCGCCAGCGACCAGGGCCCAGGCATCTCCCCGGCCGAGGCCCTCGAGCGCATGACCAGCGGCGAGATCACCGGCCTCGAGCGGGGCACCGTGCAGACCTTCGCCGACTACAAGGGTCCCTACCCCCTGGGCTCGGCCGTCATGCTGTCCAATGGCGCGTCCGCCATCGTGGTGGCCCAGGGCGAAGGCATCGCCGGCAAGCACCGTCCCACGGTCATGCTCTACGACGGCGAGGGCCTCTACGGTGAGCCCACCGACCTGTCCCAGCGCGACGACGTCTGGATCGAGCGCTACGCCAAGGGCACCGAGCTGCCGGTCAACCTCGCGCAGACCTAGCTATCGCCAGATCAGGTACACGCCGTCTTCGCGCTGTTCGAGGTCGAGCAGCACCGCATCCTGGGCGCGCACCTGGAGCTGCCCCTCGGCGCGCCGCACCTGGAGGCCTCCCCGGCCCTGGGGCGGCCAGCCCGACTCGGCAATGGGGGCCAAGCCGGGGTGACAGCGCCGAGCCACGAACCAAGCCTGGACCAGGTCGATCCCAGGCAGCCACAGGTGCACCGCCGAAGGGTCCAGGCTCCAATCGTCCGCGGGGCGGGCCACGTGCAGCCCGCCCTCGTAGGACTGCACGCGCCACCGCACGACCTCACCCGTCCTGGAACCGTCGGACTCGATGACCTCGGGCCCCTCGGGCTTCCACAGCGCCACCCAGGAGTCGAACCCATCGCACAACGCGGGTGGGGCAGGCAAGGACACCAACCAGCCATCGAACATCCAGCCCCGATGCACCCCCCAGTGCACCTGTCTCCAGCAGCCCTCCACACCAGCCAGGGTGGTGCAGGGCCCAGCTTCGGCCGAGCTGACCACGGTGACCTGCTCCCCAAAGGGCACACGGACCACGGCCCGGGCGTCACCGGCTGGCTGCTCCCGCAGCATCTGGGCGGGCCAGGCCACCACCGCCCGCGCGTCCAGGGAGATCAGCTCCGCAGCGTGCACGACAGAGACCCAGCCACCGAAGAGCAGGCAAGCGAGCACGACCGGGCCCCCGCTCACCCCCCGACCTCGTACAGGGCGATGTAGTCCCAGCGGCGCACCGGCCGCAGCGCACCGTGCTCCATCAG
>CAZHIK010000309.1:0-9165 GCA_964532635.1 uncultured Enterobacterales bacterium | reverse complement strand
GCGTGGTGGTGGAGCTGGACGGCGCCACCGGCGAGAACCTGTGGTGGGCCGGCGGGGTCGAGGACGGCTACGGCTTCGACCCGCCCGACTCCCAGTACAACTTCCAGCACGGGGTCTCCTACACCGACACCGGCACGCTGCTGGTGCACTCGGGGGGCTTCGGCTCCGACAAGGTGCAGATGGTCCGGGAGTACGAGGTGGACCACGACGCCCAGCTGCTGCGGGAGGTCTGGAACTACGGCGAGGCCGATCCCGAGCCCGGCGGGCTCAACGGCGACGCCTGGCGCCTGGCCGGCGGCAACACCCTGCACACCCTGGGCTCGGGCGGCATGGTCAAGGAGGTGGCCCCCGACGGCACCGTCGTCTGGTTCCTCGACTACGGCGGCGAGTACCTCATGGGCCGCAGCACCCTGATCGAGTCCCTGTGGGACTTCGTGACGCCGCGATCCCCCTGACGTCTCGGTGGCGGGGGGGGGCGCGCGGCCGGCCGAGGGATTATCGGGCCCGGGCCGGTGATCCCCGCGAGCCGGCGTCGCCCAGGAGCCCCCATGCAAGCCGTGATGGACGAGCGCAAGCAGCGCATGTGGCAGTACCGGATCTTCACCCTGCTGTGGACCGGCTACGCCAGCTACTACCTTTGTCGCCTGAACTTCTCGGTGGCCCAGCCGGCCATCATGGAGTCCTTCGACTGGTCATCGGCCCAGGTCGGCGGGATCCCCTCGGTCTATGCTGCCTTCTACGCCATCGGCCAGTTCGTCAACGGCCAGCTGGCAGACCGCTTCGGCCCCCGCCGCATGATGACCACCGCGCTCTCCGTGGCGGTGCTGTGCAACATCGGTATGGCGTTCGCCGACAGCTACACCATGATGCTCGTGCTGTGGGCCATCAACGGCTACGCCCAGAGCGCCGGCTGGACCCTGGTGGTGCAGACCGCGGCCAACTGGTCCAAGGTCGAGCGCCGTGGCGCCATCCTCGGCGTGATCTCAACCTGCTACGCGGTGGGCAACGTGCTGGCCTGGCTGCTGGCCGGCTTCCTGGTGGACAGCATCGGCTGGCGCGCGGCCTTCGCCGTGCCCGCCCTGGTCGCCCTGCCCGTGGCCATCGCCATCGGCGTGTTCCTGCGCAACGACCCCCGCGACGCGGGCCTGCCCCGCATCCGCGACGACATCGACGACGAGGACGAGGTGGATGATAGCGGCGCCAAGCGTGCCCCCATCGGCACCATGGCCATGCTCAAGCTCACCCTGGCCAACCCCATCCTGTGGGTCCTCGCCCTCGGTTTCTTCTGCAACAACTCCGTGCGCTACGCCTTCATGAACTGGGCGGTGCAGTACATGGCCGACTTCCACGGCCGCTCCATCACCGGCTCGGCCATGATGGCGGTGGCCCTGCCCCTCATCGGAGCGGTAGGAGCCATGTCCGCGGGGTGGATCTCCGACACCGTCTTCGGCAAACGCCGCGCCCCGGTCTGCGCCATCTGCCTGGGCTTGCTGGCGCTGTTGTGCGTGGCCTTCGTGCACGTGCCCCAGGGAGACTGGGTGATGGCCACCGTGATGCTGGGAGTCGCCGGCTTCCTGATCTACGGCCCCGACATGCTGATGTCCGGCGCGGCCACCATCGACTTCGCCCACCCCCGGGCCGCCGCCGCCGCCACCGGCTTCACCATGGCCACCGGCGCGGCCGGCTCCATCTTCTCGGGTGCGGGCGTGGGCTGGCTGCGCGACACCACCGGCGGCGAGTGGAGCCTGGTGTTCTACGTGCTGGCGGGCTTGAGCCTCGTCCCGGCCCTGCTGATGCTCACCATCTGGAACGCGAAGCCGAAGGGTAGCTAGACCCCGGCGCCCAGTGTCGTCGGGGTTCGTGGAGTGAGACGCTCCTCGCTCCTCCTCGTCGCCCTCCTGGCCCGGCTCGGTCGTTGCACTTTCGCTCCTTCTCCTACGGATGCCCCACCGCAGTTCCGAACCTCGAGCGTAGTGGCCGGGAGCGACGAGGGAGGCCCGAGGAGGCCGGAGGCAGGGCCGGGGTGCTTCGTAAACCGAGGCCGCGGGGCCCACTGGACCTGCAGGTTGAACGGACGGCGCAGCAGTGGCAGAGCGACGGAGGCCCGCTCCTTCGGCCGAGTCGTTCCGACCGAGGAGCGCCAAGACGGCGGCCCCACCGGCCTAGAACCGATGCACCGGCCACCCACGCTCGCCCGCCTGCCGAACCAATTCGTTGTCCGGCCGGTCGTGGCGGGCCACCACCATGGGCTGCACGACGGACGCCAGCATCTCGAAGTCGCCCATGGAGTCGCCGAAGGCGAAGATGGGCACAACCCCGATGTGGTGCGCGATGGCGTCGACCTTGCCCTGGTTGCAGGGGCGTGGGATCACGGGATCCGTGGTGAGCACGCCGTCGACCACGTGGGTCTCGATGCCCACCACCTTGTCCTGGGGGATGCCCATGGCCGGCGCGCCGGCGTGCACGATCCAGCGGTTGGAGGCCGAGACGATCCAGGTCTCGAAGCCCTCGGCCTGCAGCCCGGCGATCAGGCGCTGCATGCGGGGACGGTAGTTGGGCCAGGCGGCAGCCATCTGGCGGCACCACTTCAGGATGTCGGCCTCGGCGTGGCCGGCCATCACCTGGATGCCCCAGGTGTAGCCGTCGATGCGGCTCTCATCGACGCGGCGCTCGTACTCTTCCCAGAACGCGGGCACGTCTTCGAGGCCCTCGAGCAAGCCGCCGGCGGCCAGCCAGCGGGCGAAGGCCTCGCCGATGTCTTCACTCCACAGGGTGCCGTCGGCGTCGAAGGCCGCGACGCGGCGCTCGGTGCTGGGACCGAGCTGGGCGGCGATGGCGTTGGCGAAGGGCGGGTCGAAGTCGGCGAGCCAAGCGGGGAGGGACACGGGAACGCTCCTGGTTCGGGGATGAGGAGGGCCTAACCAGAAACGGTGTCTCGCCCCTTCCACCGCGATCCCGATGTCGGGGTCTGGAGGCCCTGCCTGGCGAGGCTCGAAGACCGGGCTCGACGATCTTCGTGGTATGAGGTGTCCTTCCGGGTACTGGCACAGCGCTTGCTCTACCCGAGGGCGTGCGTCGCCCCTGCCCCCGGAGAGGAACCATGAAGCGCCAGAAGATCAACGCTCGCTGCCAGCCCTCCTACCCCTCCGCTGCCGGCCTGAATCCCAAGCTGCGCAACCGCTTGGTGCTGCTCGCGCTGCTTGTCCTCGCCCCCATCGAGGGCTGCTTCCCGGTCCAGGACACCGTGGGCCTGGTGGCCGTGCCCCACGAAGAGTGGGAGGTGGTGCTGCCCGCCGCGGGGGCTCGCACCCTGACCCTGGACGACGAGGGCCACTACGTCACCTACCGGGTGGCCATGATCGTGAACGATCCGGTCTTCGCCTCCTGGCTCGAGGACAACGGCATGGTGCTCATCGATCGGATCGACGAGGTGCTGCTCGAGCAGGACACCCTGGCCTTCGCCATCGACGGTGAGGAGCGGGCGGACGCCGAAGACGACATCCAGGACGCCCTGATGCAGGCCTACGCCGAGTCCGACAGCGCCGGTGCCGGTGGCTTCTGGGAGGTCGAGCTGGTGGTCAACGACTTCGACATCCCCGAGGAAGACGACACCGGCGACCTCGAGGACACCGGGGATACCGGCGGGTATTGAAGCTCTGCCAGCCGCCCCCTCACCCGCCGCTTCGCGGCACCCTCTCCCCCGGGGAGAGGGGCGTGGCTTTATTTGCAGTTCCCCTCTCCCTGGGGGAGAGGGGTCAGGGGTGAGGGGAAGCGATCGGTCGAATTCCCTGTGTCCGACTACAAGTGCGTCGGCGCAGTCACAGCCCCGCGCCAGTCGCGGGCGATCTGCTGCAGCATGGGGCCTCGGGCGCGGGGCAGCAAAGAACCGAGCCCCTCGTCGCCCTCCTCGAAGCGCATGTCGCGGATGCACTGGACCATGGCGCTGTACATCGGGGGCGCGTCGCCCTGGGTGAAGGCCTCGCAGCGACACCAGCGATCGGTTCGATCCATGCGCATCAGCGCTGCGTCGGACTCGCCGTTGGCCATCAGCTCCCGGCCCGCCTCGAGGGCCGCGTCGCAGCGCTGCGAGCGGAGCTCCATCGTGGCCAGCCAGGCTCCGCCAAGGCCGACGAAGATCATGAAGGTAAGGCCGGCTCGACGAGCGGTGATCACGGCGCGGCACCCTCCCAGGCACCGATGCTGGGCGGGTCGGCGTAGGCGTTGCCGGCGATGTCGCACCCGAGCAGGTCGAGATCGATGCCAGCCCCGGCGGCGGGGCTGCTGCTGTCGATGGCGTAGCCGTCGGTGAAGCCGGGGTCCTGGCCGATCACCGCGGCGTCCTCGGCCACGGGTAGGACGGGCGTGGATGCGCCGGGCTCGTCGTGGGCGTACCACAGGTTGTGGCTGATGGTGAAGCTCTCGGGCTCGGTGTTCGGGCCGATGTTCACGCAGCAGCTCAGCCGGCTGCGGTCGAAGTAGACCAGGTTGTCGTGGAACAGGCCGTGGCGTACGGGCTCGAAGGCGCAGCCGTCGGTGCAGGTGGTCTCCTGCAGGATGCGGAAGATCCAGTCCTCGGGGTCCACGATGGTGTTGTGGGCCATGATGCAGTCGGTGCAGCCCACGTAGGCCACTGCGGCCGTGCCCCCGACGATCAGGTTGCCCAGCACCCGGATGTCCCGGGCCTCGGCGTTGTCCTCGGTGGTGGACACGGGGGGCCGGAAGTACTGCAGGTCGGTGTTGCCGCCCATGTTGATCCCACGATCGCCAGGATCCTGCAGCACGTTCCAGCGGATCTCGAGGTCGGTGCTGCCCCCCTTGCACTGCACGGCGTTGGCGCTCATCTCCGAGAAGTGGTTGCGGGCGATCAGGCCCCGGTGGCAGCCCACGTGGTCCACGCCGCTGCCCGAGCCGGCGCCGCCGCAGCGCTCGAAGGTCGAGTCGAGCACCATGTGGTCGCGCATGCCCGACAGCTTCAGGCAGTCGTTGTTGCCCGTGCCGATGTCGTGGATGTGCAGGTCGCGGAACAGCACGTGGTGGGTGGAGGTCTCGTCGGCGTAGTCGCCCCCGTCGTCGAAGTTCAGGCCGTTGCCCGTGGCCTCGGCCACCTCGAGATCGTGCACGATCATCCAGCTGCAGCGGCTGCACTGCATGCCGTTGGTGCCGCCGGAGATCAGGGGCGTGTCCTGCCCCGGAGCGCCGCCGACCCAGATGGGCGCTCCCTCTTCGCCGTTGATGTCCTGCACGGTTGTGCCGCCGCTGTAGGTTCCGGGCAGCACCCGCACCGCGGTGCCGGGCTCGGCCGCCCCCAGGGCGTGCTGGATGGTGGCGAAGGGTGAGCCCTCGCTGCCGTCACCGCCGCTGTCGCTGCCGTCGCTGCTCACCCACAGCTCGGCGCTGGGGGTCAGCCCGTCCTCGATGGTGGCGATGCCGCACACATCGGTGTCGGCGTCGGTGTCGGCGTCGCTGTCTCCGTCGGCGTCGGTGTCGGCGTCGGTGTCGGTGTCGGCGTCGGTGTCGGTGTCGGTGTCGCCGGGCTCCTGCCGGCTGTCGTTGTCGGGCTTGGGGCAGGCCACCAGGGCCAGGGCCAGCAGCAGCAGGTGGCGCTTCATGGGGTCTCCCGCGCGAAGTGGCGCAGGCAGGGTACCACTACTCCCCGGCGACCTCCTGCAGGATCGCCGCCACGCTGGCAGCCTGGCCCTCGGCCGACGACGGGCCGTAGCCGCCGGCCAACAGGTGCACGTAGGCCAGGCCCTGGGAGCGGACCGCGCGGAAGACCATCAGGTCGCGCTTCACCAGGCCCTCGACGCTCAAGCCCATGCCGGCCAGGGGATCGTCCCAGAGCACGTCGGAGCCGGCCGCGTGGATCACCAGCTCGGGCTGTGCGGCCTCGAGGGCGTCGGCCAGCTCGCGCTCCAGGCGGCCGAGATAGCTGGCGTCGTCGATGCCCCCGGGCAGCTCCACGTCGCGATCGCCGGGTACCCGGGGCAGGGGGAAGATCTTCTCCTGCTGCAGCGACAGCGTGTAGACCGACGGATCGTCGGCGAAGGCGGCGTGGTTGCCGTCGCCCTGGTGGGCGTCGGTGTCGACGACCAGCACCTTTCCGGCGAAGCCGTCCGTGCGCAGCTGGAGCACGGCGGCCGCCACGTCGTTGTAGACGCAGAAGCCGTGGCCGAACTGGGGGCGGGCGTGGTGGTAGCCGCCGCCGAGGTTGATGCCCACGCCGTGCTCGAGGGCGTGGCGGGCCACGGCGAGGGTGCCGCCGGAGGCGCGGCGGAACGGAGCGAGCACCCGGGTCTGGATGGCGGCTTCCCCGAAGATGCCGGGCACGGGCACCTCGATCACCTCGGAGAGCTTCCCGTGGTCGGTGAGGCTGGCGAGGTAGTCGGGGTCGTGCACCTGAGCCAGCAGCTCGGCGGGGATCTCCTCGGGCACCAGGTAGCCATCCTTGGGGACGAGCCCTTCCTTGGTCAGCTGCTCAGCGATCTTGTCGTACTTGAAGCTGTCGAAGGGGTGCAGGTACTCCACCCCGAAGAAGCTCACCCGGTAGCCGGGGGACCAGGCCACGATGGCGCCGCCCGGAAGCACCACGCCGGGGCTGGGGGGCGGGCTCGCCGGCTTGCGTGCCAGGCCCACGGACGCCGTGCCCAGCGCCACCACCGTGATCCCCAGGCCCAGCAGCTTGCGTCGAAGGGTCCATCGCCAGGGCTGATCCATGCTCACCTCGCCGGTGTGTCGACCCTGGAGTATCCCGGAGGGTTCCCTGGTCGTCGCCCGGATCGTTGATGGTCGGCCTGACCGTAGGGGAGGACTTTGCGTCCTCCCGGATCGCTGATGGCCGGCCTGACCGTAGGGGAGGACTTTGCGTCCTCCCGGATCGCTGATGGTCGGCCGGGAGCACATGAAGTGCTCCCCTACGTTTTGTCATCGCCCGGATCGTTGATGGTCGGCCGGGAGCACATGAAGTGCTCCCCTACGTCCAGCTTGTCGAAATCCGAATGTAGGGGAGGGGTTTACCCCCTCCCGCGGACTCCCCAGCATCAGAAAGCCATGACCGGCGGATCGAAGCCCGGGGTGTGCTCCTCGATGTCCATGGTGGGCCCCCCGGCGTCGGGCACCCAGGGCAGGTCGTGCAGGGGCACGGTGGTGCCCAGGGGCAGCAGGCGTCGCTCGGTGAGCACCCCCGCCACGTTGCGGTGGTGGCTGATCTGGTGGCCGTCGATCACCAGGATGCGGCCGCCCTCCACCAGCTGCTCCGCCAGGCTGTGCACCTGCAGCTCGGGTGCATCCTCCACGATGATGAGCTCGTAGGGGGCGCCCGCAGCCCAGCCGGCCTCGAGGGGGCCCCGCTCCACCGGGACGGCCAGGTTCAGCGCCTCGAGGCGATCGGCGATGGTGAAGGCCACCGCCGGCTCGGACTCCACCCGGGTGACCAGGGCCCCCATGCTCGCCAGCACGGCGGCTCGGTAGCCGCTCTCCCGGGACAGCTCGAGCACCCGCTCGCCGGCCTTGGCGCCCGAGGACTTCAGCTGCCAGGCCAGGGCCGCAGGGGCCGTCACGGGCCGCCCGTCGCCATCTTCGAGGGGCCGGTCGTCGTAGGCGCTGGCCCAGTGCTCCCGCTCCAAGAAGATCTCCCGCGGCACGTCCCGCAGGGCGTCCTGGACCGTGATGGTGGCCAGCCCGGTCCAGCCGATGCGGAAGTCGACCATGTGGCCCCGGGCGGCGATGCGCTCGTCGAGGGTGGGGATGCCATCGGGCTGGGCGTACTCGCTGCCGTCCCAGCCCAGGGCGGCCAGGGCTGCGTCGAGATCGGCGCCGCTGGGCAGTCGATCCGGATCACCGAGCCCCTCGGCGGCCAAGGCCGCCTGCCACAGTGTGACCAGGGGCCAGGTGCGCTCCACCACCTTGCCCTTGGCTCCGAGCACCTTGCGCGGGTTGACGAAGTTGAGGGTCATGGCCCTGGACAGCGTCTTGCCCAGCGGGGTGTTGGCCTGGAAGGCGCCCTCGCGCAGCTCCATCCAGCCCGAGTCATGGAGGATGATCGTCGGCTGGTCGCGGCGGGTGGAGCGGAGCACCACCTCCTCGCCCCGGCGGGTGCGGCCCACCTTGTAGCCGAGGTCGTACAGGGTCTCCTCGAGCTCCTTGCGGGCTTCCACCGAGCCCCAGACCACGATGACCTCGTCGGGACCCGGGTCGGACGACGACTCCTGGGCCTGGGCGGAGGCCATGAGCAGGACAAAGGCGGCGGCGGCGAGCATGGTGAGCCCCCGACACCGGTCGGGGGCATGGGATTCCCGGGGATCAGAACGGGGTCTCGAAAGGCAGGAGCTGCTGCTGACCCAGGGGCGGGGCCGGGAGGCTCCGGGCCGGGGCGCTGCGGGCAGGGGCGGGGCGGCAGCGGACCACCCGCAGGGTGCGGCCCTTGGCGCGGGCGAGGTCGGCGTCGTCGCCCCGGCGTACGGGGGCCAGGCTGGGGTGGTTGTGGTGGTGGAGCCAGGAGCGCACTGAGGCAGCGAGCGCGAGGCTGACCGAGGCGTTGCCGGGGCCGTGGAGCATGTCGAGCCCGACCTGGCCGTCGGGATCCGGCCGGACCCACAGGGTGGCGCGCTCGGGGGGCTGGAAATGGGAGGCGAAGATGGCTTCGATGGCGTAGCCGTAGCCCACGCCCCGCACGGACTCGGAGATGTAGGGCCGTGAGCCAATGCAGTGGCCCATGGCCTGGCCTTCGCCGACCAGCGCCTGGGCGTCCACCAGAGGCGTGATGCGCAGGCCCAGGACGTTGTCGGGCTGGACCGGGGCGGAGGCGAAGGGGCCCAGGGTGTGGGCCCAGGCGATCAGGCGATCGGGGGAGGCCAGCTCGGCCTCGGCCTGGGTGTGCAGGCGGCGCAGCTGGGAGAGGGTGCGCAGGGGGGGCAGGGGGCGGTCGGGACACAGCTCGGACCAGTCGCTGATCAGGCCCAGGAGCTGGCCGCGTGCGCCGGGGACCTCGCTGGGCCGCAGGGTGCCCAGGCGCTGGAGCAGGGGGCCGGCGCTGCCCACGGGGCTGCCGGGCTCGCAGAGGTGGTGCAGCAGGCAGAGCACCGCGGCGTTGAGGGAGGGCAGGTGGGTCAGGGCCCGCAGCAGGCGCGGGCGGGCCAGGGCACGCTGGAGCAGGCGCAGGTCGCCCGG
>CAZHIK010000308.1:0-9173 GCA_964532635.1 uncultured Enterobacterales bacterium | reverse complement strand
GACCCCAGCGCGGTCTCGACGGGTCGGTACTGGCTGGTCACCGAGGATCACCGCTCCACCGGCCACACCATCGAGGTCTTCGTCAACGGCAACCTCGTGCGCCGGGTGCGTTCGGGTGAGCCGCAGCTGATCCTCGACCTGGCCCCTTGGCTCACCCCGGGGACCAACAACGTCACCTTCTCTGCGCTGCCGGGTCCCACCCCCGGCGGTGGCGCCCTGCACATCTACCTTGGCACGGGCTACAACGAAGCAGGCGTCATCCGGCTCCACGACCCACAGGTCGACTACGTGCGCCGGTCCTCGGACGAGCCCACCGGCGGCATGTCCGACTACGTGTTCGACGTCCAGTGAGCCGGCCCTTCGGCCCATCCTTCCACTCGCGAGGAACCACCGTGGTACCCAACGACAAGTACACGGGTCGCCGCACCTACGTGCTCGACACCAACGTCCTGCTCTACGATCCCGGCTCCCTGCACGCCTTCGACGAGCACGACCTGGTCCTGCCCATCACAGTCATCGAGGAGATCGACCGCTTCAAGCGCGATCTGAACGAGACCGGCCGCAACGCCCGCACCTTCTCCAGGCAGCTGGATGCGATGCGCTCGGCGGGCAGCCTGTCCAAGGGCGTGCCCCTGCCCCACGGGGGCACGCTGATGGTCGATCTGGGCCTGGACTCCGACCAACTGCCGCGGAACTTCGAGCCCAACACCAACGACAACCGCATCCTCGCCACGGTCCACAGCCTGGCGCGCAAGCGGCCCCTGGGCTCGGTGATCTTCGTCACCCGCGACGTCAACATGCGGCTCAAGGCCGATGCCCTGGGCATCCAGGCCGAAGACTACGAGCACGCCCACATCCAGTTCGACGAGAACTACACCGGCGTCGCCGAGCGCGACGTTCCCGAGCGGGCCATCCAGGACCTCTACCAACGCGGCTGGGTCAGCCTGGAGGACTCCGACCTCTACTCCAACCAGTTCGTGATCCTTCGCGCGGCCGATCGCAGCGACAACCAGAGCGCCATGGGCCGCTACGACGAGCGCCAGCAGCGCATCGTCCGGGTGCAGCGCCAGAAGGACGCCGTGTGGGGCATCTACCCCCGCAACAAGGAGCAGATCTTCGCCCTGGACCTGCTGCTGGACGACTCGGTGCGCCTGGTCACCCTCGACGGCATCGCAGGCACCGGCAAGACCCTGCTCGCCATCGCCTGCGGCCTGCAGAAGGTGGCCGACGAGGGCTCCTACCGCCGCCTGGTGGTGGCCCGTCCCATCTTCCCCCTGGGGCGCGACGTCGGCTTCCTGCCCGGCGACATCAGCGAGAAGCTCAACCCCTGGATGAAGCCCATCTTCGACAACCTCGAGCTGCTGCTCAACGGCGAGGACGACGGCCAGCCCAAGCGAGGCCGCGGTGCCCCCAGCTACCAGCCGCTCATCGACCAGAAGATCATCGAGGTGGAGCCCCTCACCTACATCCGCGGTCGCTCGATCCCGCACCAGTTCCTGATCATCGACGAGGCCCAGAACCTCACCCCCCACGAGGTCAAGACGGTCATCACCCGCGCGGGCGACGGCACCAAGGTCATCCTCACGGGCGACCCCTACCAGATCGACAACCCCTACGTCGACGCCACCTCGAACGGCCTGACCTACGTGGTCGAACACTTCAAGGGCCAGTCCCTGGCGGGCCACGTCACCCTCAAGAAGGGCGAGCGCTCCGAGCTGGCCGAGACGGCGGCCCGCCTGCTCTAGAGCGCGGTGAGCTTCCTCCCCACCACCCGCGCCGAGGCCGGCGGCCCGCTCGACGTGGTGCTGGTCACCGGCGACGCCTACGTGGACCACCCGAGCTTCGGCGTGGCGGTGATCGGCCGCTGGCTCCAGGCCCACGGCTACCGGGTGGGGATCATCTCCCAGCCAGCCTGGGACAGCCCGGCGCCCTTCCGGGCCCTGGGTGAGCCGCGCCTGTTCTTCGGCGTCACCGCCGGCAACCTCGACTCGGTGGTCAACGCCGTCACCTCGGCGGGCAAGCGCCGCAACGACGACACCTACAGCCCCGACGGCCAGGCCGGCCTGCGCCCACTGCGCGCCAGCATCGCCTACACCGCACGGGTGCGCCAGGCCTACCCCGGCGTGCCGGTGGTGCTGGGCGGCGTCGAGGCCAGCCTGCGGCGGTGGGCCCACTACGACTTCCAGCAGCGAAAGGTCCGCGGCTCCATCCTGCTGGACGCCAAGGCCGACCTGCTGGTCTACGGCATGGGGGAGCGCCCAGTGCTCGAGATCGCCCAGCGGCTCGCGGCCGGTGCGGGGCTCGAGGGCTGCCGGGACATCCCCGGCGTGGCCATCCCCATCGGCGCCAAGCAGCCCCTGCCCCACCAGGAGCCCATCGAGCTGCCGAGCCTCGAGGCCATCCAGCGCGAGCCCGCTGCCCTGGGCCGGGCCACCAGGCAGGCCCACGAGCACGCCGAGCCATCGAGCGCCCGCCCCCTGCTGCAGCGCCATGGCGGGCGGGCGGTGTGGTGCAACCCTCCAGCGCCGGGGCTGGAAAGCGAAGAGCTGGACCGACTCCACGAGCTGCCCTGGCAGTGGGCCCCCCACCCGAGCCATCGCAAGGCCATCCCGGCCTTCGAGTCCGTGCGAGCGAGCCTCACCGTCACCCGGGGCTGCGGTGGAGGCTGCGCCTTCTGCGCCATCACGCTGCATCAGGGTCGTCAGATCCGCTCACGCAGCGAGGCATCCGTGCTGCGCGAGGCCCGAACCCTGGCCAGCCGGAAGGACTTCCGGGGCACCGTCACCGATGTGGGCGGCGCCACCGCCAACCTGTTCGGCCTGGGCTGCATCTCGGCGTCCGCTCGCCAGCGCTGCCGGCGCCCCAGCTGCCTGCACCCCCGGCGCTGCCGCCACTTCGCCGGCGACCCCTACGCCTACGCCCGTCTCCTGGACGAGCTCACCCGCATCCCGGGGATCAACAAGGTGTTCGTGGGCTCGGGGCTGCGACACGAGCTGCTGCTGGAGGACCCTGGCTTCGTGCGGCGCCTGGCCGCTCGCCACGTCTCCGGACGCCTCACCGTGGCCCCCGAGCACAGCGACTCGACCGTGCTGGCGCTGATGCGCAAGCCCCCCATCGCGGCCTTCGAGCGCTTCGCGGAGATGTTCGAGCAGGCCTGCCACGCCCAGGGCGCCCGGCACCAGCTGATGCCCTACCTGCTGGCTGCCCACCCCGGCTCGGGCCCCGAAGAGGCCATCGCTTTGTCCCTGTGGCTGAAGGAGAGGGGCATCCGGCCGCGCCAGGTCCAGCTGTTCCTGCCAACACCGGGCACCGTGGCCACCGCCATGTTCCACAGCGGGATCGATCCCTACTCCGGGCGCTCGGTGCCCGTAGCCCGCGGCGACCAAGAGCGCGCCCGGCACCGAGCCCTGCTCTATTACTGGAAGCGCGAGGAGGCCGCCGCCGTCCGCGAGGCTCTGCAGGCCTGGGGCCGCGGGGACCTCATCGGCCGGGGCCGCGACAAGCTGGTGGAGCCTGGCCCCGCTCGAGGCGGCTGGGAAAAGCGCCCCCACGAGCGCAAGCGGTCCGACGAGCGCAAGCGGTCGAAGCGGGGTAGCAGGTCGCGAAAGTAGTTCCGAGCAGGAGCCCCCATGGCCCAGCGGAAGCGTCACCCGCGGCGTCGCCACCAGCGCCAAGCCCCGACCGCCACCAACCTGCGCAAGCCGGGGGGCCTGGACCAGCTCGAGGGTCGCAACCCGGTGCTCGAGTGCCTGCTGCGCAAGCGGCGCAAGGTGATGCGGCTGCTGCTCGACGAGCGCACCCGACCCCACCCCAAGCTCGACCGGCTGCTGCAGTCTGCCAAGGCCCAGGGGGTCCCGGTGCAGCGCGTCCCCCGCGACGACCTGGACTCCATCAGCGAGACCGGCGTGCACAACGGCGTGATCGCCTGGGTGCAGCCCCTGCAGGCCCCCAGCCTGAGCACCCTGCTCGACCAGCTCGAGGCCCAGGGCATCGAACCCTTCATCATCCTGGTGGACGAACCCCAGTACGAGCACAACCTGGGCGCCGTCCTGCGCTCGGCCCTCGGCGCCGGCGTACACGCCGTGGTGGTCCCACGAGTGCGGGGTAAGGCGGTCAACGCCGTGGTGCAGCGCGTGGCCATGGGCGCAGCCGAGGTGGTCCCCGTGATCCGCGAGGGGCTGTCCTCCTGCCTCGCCCTGCTCGAGCGCCGCGCCGTGAAGATCGTGGGCGCCGAGCACGGTGGCCGTCCCCACTGGGAGGTGGATCTGACCGGCCCCATCGCCATCGTGATCGGCGGCGAGGACAAAGGGCTGACGGCCCCCATCCTCAAGCGCTGTGAGGCCATCGCCACCGTCCCCACTCAGGGTGACCTGCAGAGCCTGAACCTCAGCGTGACCGCCGCCGTGCTGATGTACGAGCGGACGCGTCAGTGCGCGGTGGTGGAATGAGCGAGTCGGAGCCCATCACCCCAGGCCTGCCCAGCCCGTCGGAGCAGCAGTGCCTGAACCCGCGGGTGGTGAACCTGTGGCGGCTGCAAGCCCTGGTGGGCTTCGCCACACTGTTCCTGCCCCTGGCCCTGGGCATCAGCGGTGTGCTCTTCACGGTGCTCGGCCTCGGTCCCGCCCTGCTGGCGGCCATGGGCTCCATGGGGCTGCTGCTGATGGTGCTGCTCATCGTGCAGGTGGGCCTGTGGCCGCCCCTGTCCTACGATCGCTTCCGCTACGCGGTGCGGGAGCAGGACCTCTGGGTGGCCCGAGGAGTGCTCTTCCGACAGCAGAGCGTGATCCCCCACGCCCGCATCCAGCACGTGGACACGCGCCAGGGTCCCCTCGAGCGGATCTTCGGCCTGTCCCGGCTGCTGGTCTTCACCGCCAGTGGGCTGGCGGCAGACGGGGGCATCCCCGGCCTGGACAGCGCCACCGCCGAGGCCCTCCGCGACGACCTGGCCGGCCGCGTTGGGGGAGAGGATGGGCTCTAGGCCCCACGTCCCCCCTGTCGAGGCCTGGAACCGCCTCCACGGCGCTTCCCCGCTGATCAACCTGATCCCACAGGCCTGGCGCATCGTACGGGCCTACTGGCCGCTGCTGCTGGCCCTGATCATCGGTACCGAGGCCGGCGGCGGCCTGTCCTGGCTCGACCTGCTGTACCTCCCGGCCTTCTTCCTGGCACCCATGGCCCGCACCGTGGTGCACTGGGCCACCCTGCGCTACCGCGTGCACGACGGACGCCTCGAGATCAAGTCCGGCCTGCTGTACCGGCAGGTCCGGACCATCGGCCCGGAGCGCATCCAGAACAGCGAGCTGGTGCGCAACCCCTTCCACCGCCTCGCCGGGCTGGTGGAGGTGCGCCTCGAGACCGCTGGCGGTGAGCAGACCGAGGGGCTGCTGTCCGCCCTGCCCCTGCCTCAGGCCCAGGTGCTTATGGAGCGCTTGGAGCAGCTGCGCCGCAACGCAGGGGTGGTCTCGGAGGCCAGCGAGGTCCCCGAGGAACGCGTGCTGATGTCGGTGGGCACCCTCGAGCTGCTGGCCCACGGGCTCACGTCCCGCCGCGTGGGCGTGCTCGCGGTGATCGCCGCGGTGGGCCTCGAGCTGTGGCAGCAGCTGGGGGGCGCAGACCCGGACGCCCTGCAGCAGGGCATGCATCCGGGCTTCATCGCAGGTGTGGTGCTGGCCAGCTTCGTGCTCGGCGTGGTGCTGGCGGTGGGCAACTCGCTGCTGCGCTACCACGGCCTGAACCTGGTGCAGCTGGACGATCGGGTCGAGGCGCGCCACGGCCTGCTCACCCGCCGCCAGGTGGGGCTGCAGAACCGGCGCATCCAGCTGATGCGGGTGGATGAACCCCTGCTCCGTCGCGCCATGGGCTACGCCACCCTGCACATGGAGACCGCTGGCCTGGCCGCAGGACCCGACGGCATGCGCCAAGCCGAGGCCACCATCCCCATGGTGGACCGCGAGGAGCTGTTCGGCCTTTGCCAACAGCTGGTGGCCGACCTGGACGCGGATCCCTGGGGCGGTGACCTGCAGCCTGCCCCCACCCGGGCCCTGGCCCTGAACGTGCAGCGGGCCCTGACGCGCAGCGGCGTGCTGGTCCTGATCGCCGTGCTGCTGGGCGGCACCTGGGGATTGCTGGCGCTGCTGACGCTGCCGGCGCTGGTGGTGGCGGCCTGGTTCGACTGGCGCTGGCAGGCCTGGCGCATCACCGAGCGCCTGGTGGTGGCCCGCCGGGGATTCTGGATCCGCCGGACCTGGATCCTGCCCCGCCACAAGATCCAGAGCGCCGTGTGCCTCCAGGGCCCCATCCTCAGGCTCTGGGGGCTGTCACTGGTGCTGGTGCGCATGGCCGGAAACCGCGTCCAGCTGCCGCCCCTGATGGCCCCAGACGCCCAGACCTGCGTGCTGGGGGCCGTGAAGACCGGCGGTCAGAGGCGTCCAGAACGCGATAGCATGGACCACGTAGCCCCCACGGTCGCGCCCGAGCCCGTCCTGGACCCGCAGGAAGAAGAGACCGAGGAGATCCCGGAGGATCGCCATGAGCCCTGACGCCGCCGGCACCGCCCACAGCCACGACGCCGCCAGCTGGTGGGAGCAGCACATCCACGCCATGATCGAGCACGAGCAGCACATGCAGCGCATCAGCGTGATGCGCGCCATCGTGCTGGCCCTGGTGGCCACCACCATCGCGGTGGGTGGTCCCATGCTGATGACCGGCTTGCGCTGGTGGGCTCCCATGGGCTGGCTGGCCAGCGCCCTGCTGGCCCTGGGCTTCGTCTCGGCCCTGTGCGCGGCCATCATCTTCTGGCTGGCCCTGGCCCCCATGGAAGGCCGCGGCTGGCGCCCGCACACGCTGACCGCCTGGCTCCACGACAAGGCCAGCGTGGGCCTGCGGCTGGACTTCCTGGCGGGGCTGCTGCCCTCCCGCACCGGCGAGTGGCGCGAGAACCTGCGCCAGGCCCGCCGGTTGCGCCCCGATCTTTCCGAGAAGGTCAAAGCCGCGGTACGCCGCGCCGAGCTCGAGGCCTGGGAGACCCAGCGCTGCCCGGAGGCCCGCGAGCTGCTGGTGGGCTACCTGCGTGACGTGGTGGGCGCCGACCTTGGCTGGTGGCTCGACCCCGGGGCCGACAGCAACGACGAGCAGCTGGCTTCGGCTCGCGTACGCGCCATCTTCTGGCTGTGGCTGCACCGCCACGTGGCCCAGGCCATGGCCGACATGCTCTGGCTGGGCGTCAAGATGGGCGTCACCGCCATGTTCCTGGTGCTGGCCGCCCTGGTGGTCCAGTGGATCGGCTGGTGGCTGCTGCTGTTGGTGCCCGTGATCGGCGGGCTGGTGGCCCTCAGGTGGACCCTGGCCGCGCGGGGCTGACGGGAGCCGGAGGCCCGCGCCGCTACCCCGGTTCGTGCTGGCCCTCGAGGGCCCGCAAGCGTGCCTCGACCTCGACCCTGAGGGCCTCGCGTCCAGCGGGATCCTGGGCGTACTCGGTGGGGTCCACCGGCCGGCCGAAGATCAGACGTACCGTGCAGAAGGGACGGGGCACCTGCATCCTGTCCCAGGTACCCTCCAGTAGCCAGCGGCGGGAAGGCAGCACGAGGGCGGGCAGCACCACGGCGTCGCCGTCGATGGCCAGGTCGGCCACGCCGCGGTGCACGCGGTTGCGAGGGCCACGCGGCCCATCGACCGCGAAGAGCACGGGCACTTGGGCCCGGGAATGCTCGAGCAGCCCCGCGAGGGCTTCCCGGCCGCCCTTGTCCTGCCCCGCCTTGTGGGTGGACCCGCGCACAGCCTCCACCCTCCGGAGCCGCAGCGAGGGCACGAGCAGATCACCGTCACTCGAGCGCGAGACCATGGCGGCCATGTGGGGCTCGTCGTTGCAGAACACCGCCGCGATCTGGTGGGCGTGCAGCAGGGCGTAGACGTAGGGCCGTCCCCCGGCCCGCAGCTCGGGACGCGGATCTCCCTCCACCCGGTAGCGGCAGGTCAGGCGCCAGGCCAGCACCACCAGCCCGATGATCCATCCAGCGACACGGGCGAGCCAGCGGGACATGGGGCCTGGTTCCTCCAGGGTGGAGAGCATGGTCTATCCTCTCCTGTTCGCGACCATCCCAGGTCCGTCGTGGAGGCTACTCCGAGGCGTAGGCCCTCACGCGCTTGTCGCGGCCGTAGCGCTTGTCGTTGGCCAGCCGTCGACGCACACCCACGTCGAGTTCGTCCCAGACGGCATCGGGGATCCGCCGTCCGAAGAAGATCCGCAGCTCCTCCGCCAGCTCATCGCGCAGCCAGTTGACCTCGCCCTGGATGAGGACCTCACCGTGCGCATCCAGCGCCCTCACGCCTCGCAGGGTGGCCAGGGTACCGCCGTGGACCTCCACCCGCGGGTTGCGGGGGATCGCCTCGGAGAAGTCGATCGTGGCCACCTCCAATCCTCGAGCCCGCAGCTCAGCTGCGATGAGCTCGTGGATCACCCGCCGCAGCACCAGCCCGGTCTGTTCCCACAGCGGCAGCTCGCCGCCACCATCGTAGGCCGAGGCCGCAGGGGGTTCCTTGGGGTAGACGCTGGTGCGCTGGGGCTCCGGGGAACCCAGCAGCTGCGCGTCGAGCCACGGCCCGAGGCGCTCGGTAGGCATCATCCCCGCCGTGGTGAGGGTGTCTTCGAGCAGAACGGCGTGATCGCCCTCGGGCAGCCCCGGGCAGCGGGTGGGCCGGCCACGACCGGCGCTGGCCCGACCCTCGACCATGCGGATCAGCTCATCGGCCATGAGCAGCTGTGGTCCGCCCAGGCACTGGGCCCGGCCCAGAGGAACGCGAGCGAGGCACGCCAGCAGCAAGCGGCCGGCGTCATCCCGAGAGATCGGGGCCCAGTGTCCGTTGCGGGGCACGGGACGGGGGCGGCCGCCGTCGGCAGGGGCCACGTAGGCATCCAGGATCTCGTCGTGGTAGGCGCTGAACTTGGCTATGGCCCAGCGTCCCTGGCGCCGCTTGACGTTGATCGAGAGCTCGTAGCCCTGCTGGCTGGGGACGTGCTGGGACCAGTGGTAGGCGCCCTGGGTGCTGCACCACAGGATCTTCTCCATGCCCAACTGCTCCACCGCAGCCAGGATGGCTTCGACCGCCGCATCGCCGTGGACCGGGAAGCCCGGGCCCATACAGCGGGGCAGGATGACGGCGATGGCGTGGGTGCA
>CAZHIK010000307.1:0-9180 GCA_964532635.1 uncultured Enterobacterales bacterium | reverse complement strand
GTTCCCCGCTGCATCCACCAGCCTCACGGCGAGCCCAGGCGGGGTTCCGGTTGGTCGGCGCGTCGCGTCGACGCCGGGGCCTGCGCCGTCACCTTGCGGGGCGCAGCCCGCGAGGGCCCAGGCGAGCAGGTGCGCACAAAGGGTCGGCCGCATGGGCATTCCTCCGGTCTCGAGAGGATAGCAGGCCGGCCTGGCGAGGCCTGGTGTGAACCCGGTTCGACCGCGCTACCTTCGGTGCACCGGAGGTCTCATGCCCACTCGCATCGCCCTGCAGGGCTTCGGTCCCGTCGCCCGCTGTGTGGCCCGCATCGTCCTGACTCAGCCCGAGCTTGGTCTCGAGCTGGTGGCCGTGGCCGAGCGATCCACCGCGGAGCGCTGTGCCCAGCTGCTGCGCCGCGACAGCGTCTATGGTCCCTCCGGGCTGGACGTCGGCATCGAGGGGTGCGGTCTGGTCGTGGGCGGCCGGAGCATCCCGATTGTGGACGTCGCCGGCGTGGGTGCCGGTCCGGGCTGGGGTGAGCTCGGGGTCGATGTGGTGATCGAGGGCGCCCGCTGGGGGCGCCGGGCCGATCGCTTGCAGGAGCACCTGGCCTGTGGCGCTCGCCGGGTGCTGCTGGCTGCCGCTCCCGTAGGTCCGCAACCTCCCCCCACCGTGTTCTTCGAAGCGGGTCTCGAGCTGCCTGGGGATGCCGTCGTGGCAGCCGGCAGCCGCACCGGCGCGGCCCTGCATCCGCTGGTGAGCTTGCTGAACCAGCGCTGGGGTATCCGCGCTCTTAGCGGCACGGTGCTGGCTCCCCTGGCCGAGGATCAGGTCCTGCACGACGATCTCCACCATCCCTGCGCCTGGCGGGCGCGGGCCGCTGGCGGCGCCATCGTGCCCACCACCCGCGGCGCGGGCCGCTCCATCCTGTCCGCCTTCTCGCAGCTGCGCGGTCGCTTGCTGTTGGAGAGCCTGCGGGTCCCCGTGGGCCCGGTGGGATGCCTGGCCCTGGTGGCGCAGACCGAAGGATCCCAGACGGTCGACGCGGTGATCGACGCGGCCCGGGATGCCGCGGCGGGCCCCCTGGCGGGTGTGCTGGGGATCTGCGACGAGCCCCTGGTGAGCGCCGACTTCCGCGGTCGCAGCGAGAGCGCGATGCTTGACCTGATGGGGCTGGACGTCACCGATGACGGCCGCAGCGTGGCCCTGCGGGCCTGGTACGACGCCACATGGGGCTACGCCGCGCGGCTGGTGGACCTGGCGAGGCTCCTCGGTGAGCGGGGGGACTGATGGAGCCCATCCTCGAGCGCTGTCCCAGCTGCCACGCCAACATCACCATCGACGCGCGGGACTTCGGCACCCGCCTGCGGTGCTGGTCCTGCAGGCGGCTGTACGATGTGAGCCCCGGGGGCCTGTCCCCCGCCGTCGAAGAGCCCGAACCCGGGCCCGAGACCGAGGGCTTCGTCTTCGCCGCGGTGGGTGACGTGCACGGCAAAATGCATCGCATGGTGGAGCAGGTGGAGCAGGCCGCAGCTGCGGCTGGGGTCGAGGTCGAGCTGGTGCTCCAGGTAGGTGACTTCGAGCCCCACCGCCACGACGACGACGTTGCCAGCATGGCCGCGCCCTCGAGGTACAGGGTCCTGGGGGACTTCCCGGACTTCCACGCCAGAACGGCGAGCTTCCCCTGGCCCGTGCTGTTCGTGGGGGGCAACCACGAGCCCTACGGCTGGCTGGAGCACCACCCCGGGGGCGCCGAGCTGATCCCCGGCTGCCGCTACCTGGGCCGCGAGGGGCTCTGGGAGCACCGCGGCCTGCGGGTGGCTGGCCTGAGCGGCATCATGCGGCCCGATCAGATCGACCAGCACCGTCCCCATGTCCGCGCCTTCGCGACCACCTCCAACAAGCGCTTCATCGGCTACACCCGCGAGGAGATCGGTCGGCTGATGGATCGTTGCCAGGACGCGGCCCCCCATGTGCTGCTGCTGCACGAGTGGCCCCGGGTGGCCCTGGGCTCCCCGGAGCGGGTCCAGCTGCTGCAGTTCTTCGCACACCAGGGCCACGAGGTGGGCAACGAGGACGAGGAGGAGGAGCTGGACTTCCCCCGGCTGCGGGACCAGGCCACCGTGGGAACGGCAGAAGCCCTGGAGCTCGTGCAGCTCATCGAGCCCGGGCTCGTGCTGTGTGGCCACGTACACGCCCCGCTGCGGACGTGCATCGAGGCTCCCGGCGGGCGGGTGGCCCTGCGTGCCCTGGCCAAGATCGACGCTGGACCCGACGCTGTGGCCCTGTTCCGCTTCGACCCGGTGGGTGGGCTCGAGGAGATCGAGGGCTAGTTTTTCGACGCAGGGAAAGTGACCGGGTCGAATGTATCGCTCCGCGCGCGGTTCACCCCCGCCCGCCGAAACGGGCTCTCGGGCGGGGATAAACCCCGCCCCTACATCGGGTTTGGTAGCTCACGAAGCCGGTCAGAATCCCCGTGGAAGGGCACTAGCGCCGCCCGATGTCGGGCAGCGCCGCCATGCGCTCCAGCAGCTCGCTTAGGCTCGTGCCCCAGTGCTGGGCCAGGGGGACGTGGATGGTGTCGCGGAAGGGCTCGGTCCAGCGGCGCTCGATGCGCTCGGGCGCGAAGCGGATGCCCAGCAGGGAGCCTGCGGTGGCTCCGAAGCTGTCGGTGTCGGCGCCCTGCATCACTTGCAGGCAGATGCCGTGGCCGGGGCTCTCGGCCCAGCGCAGGGTGTTGGCCACCAGGCCGATCTCCTGGAACACCGCGCAGTGCCGGTACCACCCCAGCAGCTCATGGACCGAGCGGTAGCCGGAGCGCCAGTCCGGGGCGGCCTGTACCAGGTCGAGCACCTGGGCGATGCGCTCGTACAGCCGGCTGCGCCGGGGCACGAACTGCAGGCCGATGTGCAGGGGCTCCAGGGGCTCGCTGGTGGTGAAGGCCGCGGCGATGGCGGCGGCAAAGAACATGGCCGCGTACAGCCCGCTGCGCTCGTGGGTCAGGCCGGCGTCGCGCCAGGCCCACTCGGCGGCCAGGGCGGGGTTGCCTGCGGCCGCGTAGCCGTAGGCATCCACCCGGATCAGGGCGCCGCAGTGGTTGTCCGGTCGGACCGCCAGTTGGCGCCACAGGGCGGGGTCGGCCTTGGACTTCAGGGCGGACTCCAGGGCTGCGCCCGCCAGGGCCACCCGCTCGGGGCCGAAGGTCATGGCCACGGGAAGCTGCTCGAGCCAAACCTGGCGCAGCTGCCCACGGGAGAAGCCTGGGCCGTGCTCCTCGAGGATGCGCAGGGCCAGCACGGTGTAGACCAGGTCGTCGTCGGGGGCGACCCAGCGGATGTGCTCCCGCACCGTCTCCGGGGAGCTGATGTGGGGACCGCGGCCGATGTGCTGGCGGAAGTGGGGCAGGGCGGCCTCGGGCACGTAGTCGTCCAGGGGCCAGGCTCCGATGGAACCCAGCAGCGCCTCGAGCTACTCCAGGTTGGCGTTGACCTCCAGCGGTTTGCCCAGCATGCAGCCGCAGATCCGGGCCAGGAAGGCGCAGCGCACCGCCTCGGCCGGATCGAGTCCTGGCCTCAGGGGCAGCGGTCGTCGAGGGCCGTCGGGATCGCAGCGGGGCAGGATGGACTGCAGATCGTTGGGCTCGTCATAGGGCCAGTCGGGCCGCAGCGGCGCGGCGAGGATGGACTCGAGCATGGCCTGCTGGGCGTCCCGGCTGCTCAGGGTGGCGCCAAGGCGGTCCAGCAGGGGCTTGGTGTCGAAGCCCTGATCGTGGCGGGCCAGGATCAGCCGCTCGAGGATGCGGTGGGCGGTCTTGGGGGGCAGCAGCAAGGGGCCTCCCGGTGATGAGCTATGCTCGACGAGGAGGTGAGCATGCAGTCCGTAACCGGCGGCAAACGCAAGCTGCTGCTGGCCTTGGCCCTCGGCGCGATGGGGGCCTGCTGCGACGACTGCGGGTGCTGCTGCTGCCCGGGGGACAGCGGGGACACGGGGCTGGAGAGCGAGCCTCCCCAGGAGACGGACACGCCCGACGAGACCGAGGCGCCCGATGAGAGCGAGTCTCCCGACGACACCAGCGCTCCCATCGACTGGTGCCTGGACGCGGACGGGGACGGCTACGGGGATCCCCTCGACTGCGTGCAGTCGTCCGAGCCCATCGACGGTCGCGTGGACAATGCGGGCGACTGTGATGATGGTGACTCGAGCTGGCACGCGTGGGCCGACTGGGAGACGCCCGATGTGATCGTCGACGACTACGCGGGGGACAGCTCGCCCGGGATCTGGAACTACTCGCGGGTCGGAACCAACCGGGGATTGCTCGGGGACGAGACGCTGGTGAGCATCGGCGGGGGTGTCGCGCGCGTGGAGGTTGCCTCCTCGGGCTACGCGGGCCTGTGGACCTCGTTGCGCAATGACATCGACGACAGCGAGACGCTCGATCCGGACAACCTGCTCGGTCCGCATGTGTACGGCCGGTACCAGCCTACGCTGGATGACGTGCAGCTCCAGGTTCGCGGAGACGGGCTGTTGAAGCTGGAGTTGATCGGTACGGACGGCACCGAGTTGCGCACGGTGGATGTGGCGAGCGAGCACCTCACGACTGTGTCGTTGGGGCTCACATCCGAGACCCTCGACGATCTGGGCGAGTTGAAGTCGTTCAACTGGATGCTGGATGGATCGGGCTGGCTCGAGGTGGACTGGGTTCGGCTGGCGGTGTCTGCACCCGAAGAGAGCAGTCTCGGTGCCGCCGAGATGGTGTTCCTCTGGTCCTACGCCCATCTCTCGCAGGGTTGGGATCCCGACTACGGCCTGGTCCGCGACCGCGCGGCCTACCCCTCCCGCGAGCGCGACGACATCGCTGCGACGGGCCTGTTCGCCTTGGCTACCGCCGTCGCTGCGGATCGGGGCTTCGTCGAGGCGGAGGATGCCCAGGACATCGTCGCCACCATCTCCGAGAAACTTCGAGATCACCAGCGCCACAGCAGCGGTCTGTTCGCCCACTACTACGCCGGGCACGAGCGCGAGCTGAACTCGGAGTGGTCGAGCGTCGACTCGGTGATCTTGCTGTTGTTCACGGCTTTGGCCGAACAGGCGGCCGGTCTTCAGCACGATCGGCGGCACGCGGTGGAGATGCTCGAGGGCATTCTCTGGGAGCAGTTCCTCGATCCCGATGAGGACCAACTCTCCCACGGCTACGACGCCGGGGGCGTCCTCATTGAGTCGTTGTGGGACCACTGGAGCGCTGAGTTCCTCCTGATGGACATGGCGTTCTACACCGCGGAAGGCCGGCTCCTGGACCCGGACGTCGTGGGTGAGACCTTCTACGGGGCGGGCTTCAACGACGAGCTCATGGCCCTCGGCACGAGCATGCTGGAGGAGGACCACTGGGGCGTGGTCTGGACGGACTACCGCGCGGAGGCTGCGCAGACCCAGCAGGCCTACCCGTCTGGGACCGATCTGGAAGGGACGGGGTTGTTCGGCTTGAGCGCGTGCGAGGCGCCCGAGCCCTGGGACTGTGGCGACCACTGCTATGTCGTCAACGGTGTGGGCGGTCCCACCGAGCCCTGTCGCGACGGTTCCCAGGTCCACGGCTACCCCTTCGTCTGTCCCCACTACGCCGCCATGATCGGCGCCGAGTATCCGGCGGCCTACGAGGCCGTGTTCGCGACCCTGGTCTTGGAGGGGCTGTTCACACCGCTCAACAACGTCGAAGCCGTCGGGGTGGATCCCGACGGCATTCTGCAGACCAACAGCACCAAGGTGGCCTGGAACCTCGGAATGCAGACCCTGGGCGCCGCCCGCGCCCTCTACGCCTGTGAGCCCGACAACGACTACCCCGCCCCTGGAGCCCTCACCTCACCCTGGCTCGAAGCCTACGGCGCGATGATGGAGTGAGCCCCACACCCAGATCCCTCTCCCCCCGCCGGGGGAGAGGGTGGCGCGGAGTGCCGGGTGAGAGGGGGCAGCCTCGTTCGCTGTCGCTACAGTGACCAGCGCGCCGAGGCCTTGGTCACGCCGCTGGTGGGATCGCAGCTCATGCTGGTGGCGGTGTCCCAGGCGGTGTTGCAGGAGCTCGAGGTGTAGCGCAGGTAGGCGCCGGTCTCCCAGTTGGCGTGGCCGTCGCGGGTGGCGCTCTGCCAGGCCAGGCCGATGCTGTAGCCCATGCGCAGGTAGTAGCCGTAGTGGGACGCGGTGGTCTTGATGTCGCGGGCGTTGGACTCGAAGCCCACCATGTAGTGCACGCCGTCGTAGACGTTGGCGTTGCCCAGCTGGGTGCGGCCGTTGGCGTCCAGGGTCTGGCATGTGTCGAAGGCGATGACCTCGAGGTCGCGGTCGCCCCAGCGCACTTCGTTCCACCAGACCAGGTCGTCACCGCCGTCGCCGTTCATGACGAACAGGCCGGAGCCGCCGTGGCCCGAGAAGTAGGCCAGGTCGCCGGCGTCGGCGTAGATCCAGTCGGCGCCGCTCTCGAACTCGGTGCTCCAGACATCCTCGTCCGTGAAGATGCGGTAGTTGGTGTAGCTGATGTTGTTCAGGTGACCACGCATCTCCTCGACGCCTTCGTGGCACCAGTTCAGGTTGGAGTTGGCGGTGCCGTTGTAGTCCTCGACCGAGCCGACGAAGTACTCGCGGTACGAGTCGTCGGTGCCGGTGCGCCAGGAGCCGCTGGTGTAGGAGCCGGCGAAGGCGGAGGTGGCGATCAAGCTGGCGGCCAGCAGGGCGGCCGCAGGAATGCTGTGGGTGGGGTTCATGGTGATGGTCCTGTGTGTGATGCGTGATGAAAGGGAGGATCAGCGGGTGCAGCGCGGGCCGGCGGGGCTGCGCAGGGCGGGCTGGTACCAGAGCAGGTCGATGGTGGTGGGCTCACCGAGGGGATCGACGCCGTGGATGGTGCCCGTGATCTCGTAGACGGGCTGGTAGGGGGTGCCGGTGGACTCGCCGCGACCGGGCACGTAGTAGCCGAGCTCGGCTGCGCCGACGTGCACGTGGTCCACCTCGCCGATGGCAGCCTTGTAGTGGTTCCAGGCGCCGGTCTCGTCGGCGTCCAGCAGGAAGGCATCCACCGCGGCGGCGGGGTCGAGCACCGGGGCGACGCCCACAGCCCGCAGGGGACGCTGGGCGTGGTGGAAGGCGGCGATGGCGCCGCCATCGCCGTACAGCACCTCGGTCTCGGAGCCGGGGCCGAAGCTGGGTAGGCCGTCGATGACCTGGAGCCAGGTGACGCCCTGGTGGGACTGGCGGATATTGGTCTCGCCCGTGTCGGGGTCGATCTCGAAGTGCTCGACGAAGCCGGTGCCCGCGGGCTCGAGGTGCACGGGGCCGTCGGCCAGCAGCTCGAGGGCCTCGAGCAGCGCGGCGCTGTCCTGCCACAGTACGGAGTCGTCGATATCCGCCATGGCCTGGTCGGACTTCATCACGACCAGGTCGTGGTAGTGCGCCCCGCCATCGGCGAAGACCACCAGGTGGATGTCGTCGCGGCCGATGTGATCGAGGCCGCCGAGATCGGGTGTGAACTCGGCCTGGCCGGGCATGGAGAAGACCCGCTGCAGGGTGTGCATGTCGGCGATGATGGCGCCGGGCAGAGGGGCGTAGAGGGTGACACGCTCCGGGGCGGAGCCGAGCTCGGCCTCCACGGAGACGGGCCAGGGGGCGGCCTGGGGCACGCTGGCCGCTAGGGCGAGGACGAGGGTCGAGACGATCATGGAAAGCTCCAGGGATGGGTGGGGGTGTTCCGGGCTCGTGCCCGGGTCGGCCATCGCAGGAGCAAGGTGCGTGCCTGGGGGTGGGGCGGTGGTGGCAATCCTGGAGTTTCAGTCGGATGAGACGTTGGCGTCCCCCTGGTGCCTTCGTGGATCGACCACTGCTGTGGAGGTCCCCTCGAAGTGTTGTGGAGGGGCTAGCCCCCGAAGAACCCCTCCAACTGCCCCGCTACCTCTCGCATCTCCCCTTCCACGCGCTCCCGGGTCATGCGCTGCAGGTAGGTGCGGCCCAGCTTGTCCAGCGAGGTGTAGCTGCGGTTCCAGCTGACGGTGCTGCCGCTATCTGTGGCTTCGACGTCGACGCGTAGCAGCATCACCAGGTTGCCGGCGAACACGGTGTACTCGATGCGCTCCGGCGGATCGTAGCGGGTGAGCACCCAGGTCTCCCCCAAGGCGACCTCGGTCTGGAACACGCAGCCGGGCTCGGCCACGCCGGACTCGCTGTAGGCCATCTGGCAGGTCCAGCCTTCCAGCCAGTCGTACTCTCGCACGGGGCAGAGCACGGGGTAGACCTGCTCGGGGCTGGCCGGCACCTCATGCTCGATGCTGTAGCTGCGCCGCTCGGCGTGCTGATTCCACGCCGGTGCGTCCCCTGCGCCCCGCATCGGGGTGCTCGCGCCGTGGTGCTCGAGGCGGGCCACCCGGATGGCGGCGCAGCCGCTGGTGTGCAGTGCGAGGAAGGCGGCGAGGAGTCCACGGAGTTGGTGAGTCATGGCTGGCTCCGTTCGGTGCCGAGGGTGCGGAGGAAGGCGGCCCGGCTGGCCTGGCTCAGAGCCACCAGGCGCTCGGGGGTGGCGTCTCGGCCGGAGGTGTGGGTGAGTTGGGCCAGCATGGCCAGCAGCACGTCCACGGTGGCCTCGGGATGCTCCATGGAGAAGTCACCGCTGGCGGTGCCCGCCTGGACCAGGGCCAGCAGGGGCGGGCGCAGTCGCTGGGTGAGCAGCCGGCCCACCCTCGCGTGGAGCATCTCGTTGCCGGGCTTCTGCAGGAACGCGATCAGCTCCTGGCTCGAGCCGATGTGATCGAAGATCACATCGAGCACCGCCCCGACGCGCTCGGGCGGAGAGCCCTGGCCTTGGGCCAGCTTCGCGACCCGTGCACCCAGGGCGACGGTGAGGTGGTCGACCACCGCGTCCAGCACCTCGCTCTTCGAGCGAAAGTGGTAGTAGAAGGTGCCCTGAGCTACGCCCACCGCCCGCACGATGTCGCTGACGGCGGTGCGCTCGTAGCCCTTGGCTCTGAACAGTTGCAGTGCTGCGACCAGGATCTCCCTGCGGCGCTCTTCGGGGGGCTTGACCGTGCGGACCATGACTCGATCTCCCAACTGACTGACTGACTGACAGTCAGTACTCACCGAGGTGGTAAACGTCAAGGGTGAGGCGACAGGGCGCGGCCAAGACTGGCGCAGCTCGCCCCAGCTTGGGGACTTCTGGCCGCCCCGCG
>CAZHIK010000306.1:0-9206 GCA_964532635.1 uncultured Enterobacterales bacterium | reverse complement strand
CCTTCCCAGCTCGCAGGCGGCGCGGACGAAGGCGACGGTGGTGTCCGCATCCCGGAGCCAGATCCGCCGCGCAACCGTCAGGAAGGTCTGCCCTCGCCAGTGCTCGCTCCGCAAGGACAGGTGCGGTTCGACGCCCAGGCCCGCAGCGCGCACTCGAGCCAGGGGCTCGGCGATCCCGGGATCATCGAGGGCCTCGTCGGGCACCAACCTGGGCAACACCAGCTCCAGGTGCATCCCGATGTCGGCGCGGTCCTCGCCGACCGAGACATGCTCGAGGGTGAGGGTCCCCAGACCTTCGGCCTCGGCCTCGAGCTTGCAGCCCAACAGCGCGCCCGCGCTGTGGAGCTTCCCGGACATCCGCCGCGCCACCCGCTGCAGCAAGCGTCGCTGGCTGCGCTGCCAGCTGCGGTTGACGGCGAGCACACCGGCCCCGCCAGCCACGAGAGCACCGACGGCCACACACCCCAGCACCACGGCCATCAAGGCTTCTTCCCCCCGATCACCCCAGTGCGTTCCAGAGCCACCAGGGCCGCGCCGTCGAGCGCGAGCAGCTCGCGGAGCACCTCACGGGTGTGGCTCCCCAGGGGCGGAGCCGCGGGCCCGTGCTCCACGGGGGTGGTGCCGAAGCGCACGGGGTTGGCCACCGAGGGCACGGAGCCGGCCTGGGGGTGAGGGAGCTCGAGGTGCAGGCCCCGGTGCTTCACCTGGGGATCCGCGAACACCGCCTCGAGGTCGTTGATGGGGCCGCTGGGCACGGCAGCCTCGCGCAACGCGTCGAGCCAGTCGCTCGTGGTGCGGGCGGCGAGCAGGGGCGCCAGCAGGGCCACCAGCACCCCTCGGTGCTCCACCCGGGCCGCGTTGGTGGCGAAGCGGGGATCCACCGCCAGCTCTGGGTGGCCTGCCACCTCGGAGAAGGCCCGGAACTGGGAGTCGCTGCCCACCGCCAGTAGCAGGTGACCGTCGGCGGTGGCGAAGGCCTGGTAGGGCACGATGTTGGGGTGGGCGGTGCCCAGCCGTCCCGGGGGCTCACCGGACACCAGGTGGTTCATGGCCTGGTTGGCCAGCCAGGCCACCTGGCTGTCCAGCAGGGCCAGGTCGATGTGCTGGCCCAGGCCGCTGCGCTCTCGCCACGCCACGGCCGCCAGGATGGCGCTCACCGCGTACATGCCGCACATGATGTCGGTGATGGCGACCCCCACCTTGGCGGGCCCGGCGCCGGGCTCTCCCTCGGGCACGCCGGTGACGCTCATCAGCCCGCCCATGGCCTGGATCATGGCGTCGTAGGCGGGTTCCTGCGCCCGAGGGCCGCTCTGACCGAAGCCCGAGATGGAGCAGTAGATCAGCCGAGGATTGTCGGCGGACAGGCGCTCCCAGCCCAGGCCCAGCCGCGCCGCAGTGCCGACCTTGAAGTTCTCGATGAGCACGTCGCTGCGGGCCGAGAGCTGCCTCACCAGGGCCTGGCCCTCGGAGTGTTTCAGATCGATGACCACCGAGCGCTTGCCCCTGTTGGTGGCGTGGAAGTAGGCCGCGTCCAGGGGCTCACCCGAAGGGTCGCGCACCCAGGGTGGGCCCCACGCGCGGGTGCCGTCCCCCACACCGGGCCGCTCCACCTTGATCACCTCGGCGCCGTAGTCTGCCAGCACCTGGCTGGCCCAGGGCCCCGCCAGGACCCGGCTCAGGTCCAGCACACGCAGCCCAGCCAGAGGGCCACTCACCTGGTCCCCCGAGAGCCCAGGCACATGCCGTGACAGCCCCGGCCCAGCTCGGGGCAGGCCCGACAGGCTGCGTGGGGCGAGGGCCGCGCCTCGAGCTCGGCGTAGACAGCGAGCGCCCAGGAGTGAAGCGCCGCCAGGCTGGCGAAGTCGGTGACGGGGCAGGCACGGGCTGGATCGAAGTAGTGCCCAGCGCAGACGCTCACATTGCCCTGGGGATCCATCACCGGCACTGGCAGGCAGCGCCCGGGCTCCTCCGGAAGCACGCAGCGAGGGGGCGCGCAGTCCCAGCCGAGGCTCAGCTCCAGCCTGGAGGCCGCGGCGCGAGCCTCGGCGACCACAGCCCGCATGGGCTCCGGATCATCGGGCTCGAAGAAGGGTCCCAGGGCTCCGCCCGCGGGGGCTGCGAAGGCCAGCACGGCACTGCCGAGCCCCGCGCTGGCCACAGCCTCGAGCAGCGCCGTGACGTCATCCCCGGGGCGCAGGGGAAGGTGTGCGGTGAACCGCTCGAGGGGCACCCCCAGATCGCCGGCCCGCTGCACGAAGCGCCCGTTGAGGGTCACGAACCACAGCTGCTCGGCCACGACGCGCACCGGCTCGGGGTGACCGCCTGCGGTGAAGAGGTTCACCCCCAGCCCCAGCTCGCGCAGCCGGTGGACCAGCACCACGAAGTCCGGGTGCAGGGCGGGCTCGCCCCCCAACAGGTTCACGGTGCCGGCGCTGCCCGCGAGCAGCTCCTGGTCGCTGGCCTCCGCGCGCCAGCGAGGAGGCGGACCGGCACCGCGCACCAGCCCTGCGTAGTGCTCCAGGGCCGGCAGCAGAGCCTCGAGCCCCGGGCGCTCGGGCGATCCCATCCAGGTGCGGGCGTAGCAGAAGGCGCAGCCCTCATCGCAGCGACGGGTCAGGAAGAGGTTCAAGCGGTCGCCCCCCGCCCAGGGGTGCTAGCTGTTGATCTGGGTCGTGGCGGCGCCCGACACGATGGAGCCAGGGGCGGTGCCGCAGTGGAGGGTGGAGTCCCCCACTCGGGCCGCGTTCATGCCCTCGATGATGCAGGTACCCGACGCAGACACGATCATGTAGGTGTTGGGACCGCAGCAGGCGGCGTGGATGCCCATGTCGTTGAGGCGGGCGGCCTGCATGTTCTCGATGTAGACCGTGGCAGCGCCGGTCTGGATGGGGCCCGAGACCGGGTGGGGCACGGGGCTCCAGGGGTGGACCGAGTGGCAGTGGGGGGTTCCCACCGCGGTGTCACCGACGCGGGCAGCCATGGGCATGGGGGACCTCGAGGACGGGCCGAAGCGACCATTCCCCACGAGTATAGCGGCCCCTGCGGGGGGTCACAACGACCGCCTGGCCTCCAGGTAGTGGGTCTGGAAGACATGCCAGCTGCGCAGATGGCGCTGCAGCACCCAGGGCAGCTCGGCCTCGTGCTCGATCTCCAGCTTCAGGCCCGGGGCCAGCATGGGCAGTTTGCCGGTGAGGAGATCCCGCAGCGCTCGGGCCGGATCCGGCTCGAGGTCGGCCCCGGCGCGGATGGAGGCCCCCAGCCGCATGGCCACCGGGGTGACCCGAGCGCTCCAGTCGTACGGGCTGGACAGCACCAGCGCTCCCCCAGGGGCCAGCAGGGCGTGGGCCTGACGCAGCAACAGCAGGGGATCAGCCACGTTGTCCAGCAGGTTGTAGGCGCAGACCAGCGCCACCGTCCCACCCCGGAAGGGCGGATCGGTAGCGTCGGCCGCCAAGGGCAGCACGGCCGTGGGATCGACCCCGGCAGGCAGCTCGACCTCCGTGGTCACGAAGTCGGTACCGCCATGACGCCAGGTCGGTACGCTGGTCCGGCCCTCGAGCAGCAGCGTGGAGAGCAGGCGCAGGGGGCCGAACTCACGCTCCAGGGCCACCACCCGGGCACCATGCCCAGCGAGGCCGATGGCCTGGGCGCCGACTCCGGCTCCAAGCTCCAGCACCAGCGGCGCGGGCCCGGCCGCAGCCACGAGGACCCCTTGCCGCTCTGCGACGAAGCGTCGGGTGGAGGCGGCCTGCCGCGCGAGCTGCGCGGTACCGGCGGTGGGCCCAAGCTCCGGTGGGGCCAGGTCCCGGGCGTAGGTGGCCAGCAGCTCCCGCTTCCAGTTGGGATCCTCGTGCTCGGGCCAGGCCACACGCAGCCAGCCCTCGAGCCCGGACTCCAGGTCCTGGCGCCACAGCAGGCTGCGCTCCTGCTGGCGCACCCAGCCGGCCACGTCCTTCACGATCACCGCCACACCGTCCACCACCGGGTAGCGGCTGCCGCAGCCGGTGCAGGCCAGGAAGCCCTGCCACGGACGGCCGCCCCGCTCCTCCGCCACCGAGGCGAGGCCCAGCGGAGCGTCGTGGAACACCCCGTCCCGCACGCCACGGCAGGCGGGACAGGCGAGCAGGCCAGCGTCGATCAGTTGGCGAAGCATGGGGCAACCATAGCAGAGGGGATGGGCACGGGCGTGTAGCCGGGGAAGCTACTCGCGGTGGGCGAGACGCAGAGGAGCTCGGTGGCGAGCCCGAGGCGCGACAGGCGCTGCTGGGCTCGACGAGAGTGACGCCGGCAGCAGGACTCGGGCTGGCTCGATCTCCACCACCGACAGAGCCAGAACGAAGTCCAGTGCACATGTGGGCCGATCCCACTGTGGGCAGAGCTCCTGGTCCGGGACCTCGGCCCAGTCCTCCCGCGAGGACCCGCAGTCCTCTCCCTGAACCAGGAGGTCGGGATCGTTCCGTTCCCAGACATTGCCGACCAGTGCGGCGGAGGCACCGCTCAAGAACAGCCCTGCTCCAGCGTTGTCGGTGATGAGGTTTCCGCTTAGGCGAGCTCCCGCGCCACCATCCCAGGCCTGGACGTCGGACGCGAACACACCATCACCGCAGCGAGCCCCGGCGCCGTGGGGAATCCCAGTGCCGCCGGAGATGGTGCTGTCGGAGATCTCGAAGCTGCCTTGTCCCGAGAGGTACAGACCAGCCACCGGGTTGTCCGTGATGAGCGTGTCGGTGACCAGGAGCGAGGCGGGTGAGTCGATCCCTTGCTGCGCAGCATAGATCCCAACGCCCCCCCCGAGGTTGCCGCTCTCTCGCGTGCCGGAGATGCTGGAGGAGGACAGCTCCAGGCTCCCACCACCCAAGGCGACCGCGGCAGCAAAGTGGTTGTCGAGCAGGGCGCACTCGGTGCAAGCGAGCCGCGCCCCCTGGTGCCAGACGACCAGCGCCGGCCCGGCCTGGTCCTGGACAGTGACTCGTGATGCCACGATCGACGCTCCGACCTGTGCACAGATCCCATTCGCGACCGCACCCTGCGAGCCGGGCCCCTCGACGGTCCCGACGACCGCCGAGTCGCACAGCGTGACCAGGGTTCCGGGATCGCTGGCCAGGATGCCCGCGGACGTGTTGTCGACCACCTCGCTGTTCCGCACCGTCAGCGCGGCACCATCCCATACGGACGAGCCGTATCCCCCTGACCCGACGGAGGAGGGCTGCGTGTCATGGACCATCGAGTCTTCCACGACCGCATGGGTACCAGGGCCCCACACAGCGAGCCCCATGCCTTCGTTTCCCGACAGCGCGCAGCCACGGAGCACCATGGTGGCGCCCTCGGTCACAGCAGCCCCGACCGAGTTCGCGGCGGCGCCAGAGGTCATGGACCGACCCTCCGTGGAGTCGCGGATGATCGTTTCCACCAGCAAGACGTCGGTGCCAACCCCCGCGGCCACGGCCCCACCCCCCTCGTTCCCCCCAAGCTCACAAGCGGTGGCCACGAGCTTGGCCCCGCCCGCGACCTGGAACCCATAGCCGGTGCCATCCACCTCGCTCCAGATGGTGTGCAGCACCGCGACGTCCTCCAGGGACACCGAGGTGGCGGCGTCGTGCGCGATGATCCCCTGTGCCGTGTTGCCCCACAGCTCGCAGCCGGAGGCCTCGAGGACCGCTCCGCCGTACACGAAGATCCCGTACCCCTGCTCTCCGTCGGCGTCGGGCACGGTGCCCTCCACGACCGTCTTCGAGAGCGAGACCTCGGTGCCCAGACCGCTCACAGCCAGCCCCCTTGCCCCGTGCCCACGAAGGGTGCAGCCGTCCAGCGTCGCCACCGCCCCATCGGAGATCTGCAGCCCCACCCCGGTTCCAGCGTGCTCCCCAGGTCGGCCAGCGCGATGAAACAGGGTGTCCTCGAGGACCACGCGTGTGCCCGGATCAGCAACGACGACTCCCGAACTCGGGTTGCCGAACACCTCACCGCTGGTGACCGTGAGCCTCGCACCGTTGAGGGCAGCCAGGCCGACACCCACCTGATCGACCTCCTCCAGGAAAGTATCCCCGACGACCGTGTCGGAGAGCGAAACGGCGCTGCCCTCTCCGTCGATCGCCACCCCGACCTGCGCATTCCCGGTGATCACACAGCCAACAGCGCTCAAGCTCGCCCCGTTCCAGACATCGAGGCCGTATCCTACGTTCAGGACATCGTCGGGAACGTTGTCCCGAACGACGGTGTCGATGAGCGAGACGTCGGTTCCGGAGTCGTAGGCGACGATCCCTCCGCCTTCGTTGGCGACGACGTCGCAGCCATCCACATTCACGACGGTGGGGGCCAGCGTAGTGCGTCGGATGAAGATCCCCGAGACGGCGTTTCCCTCCGCCAACAAGCCCTGAAGACCCACCGTACCGGAGACCACCCGCACCCCGGCGTAGCTCGATCCTGCCACACGGAGGCCCGAGATCCCCACCTCTCCGTAGCGGACATCGATGTCGATCCCCGAGGTCTCGTCTTCTCCCACACCCGCGTCGAGGGTCACCAGCTCCCTGCAGCGTCCTGCCAGGTGCACGCCGGCGTGGTCAGTGGTCAGCACGAGGGTCTCGGGGTAGCTGCCCGCCGCCACCACGACCAAGCCGCCGCCGCGTTCTCCCGCGAGGTCGAGAGCGGCCTGGATGCCGCGAAAGGGTGCATCGGCGCTGCCGTCCCCGCCCTCGGCGGCACCGGCGTCGACGTGGACCGTGGACCCATCCACCGCAAGCTCGCCCCATGAGCCCGTGCCGCACAGCTCGGGGACGCAGACCTCCTCATCGGCGAGGTAGCCGTCCGCGCAGCTGACGGGTCCATCGAGGGGCAACTCTCGCCCTCGCTGTTCGCAAGCCAGCGCGCCGAACACCACCATGGCACCGAGCAGAGCGCGGGAACCAGGGTAGAGGGAAGGCATCATTCCGGGATGATAGCTCGAGCCTACGGCACCGACCGGGACTCCACCCAGGCCCGCACCGCCTCGGGCCGCGCAGCGCTCCAGGGGCCCAGGCAGTCCACCTTGTGGTCGAAGTACTCGGCAGGCCAGGCGATGCGCGGATCCGCGTGGACGTGCTCGCCGATGAGCGCCCGGTAGTGCTCGACCAGGGAGGGTGGATCCATGGCCTCGAACACTTCCGCCGCATCGATCGTGGCCTCGGCCAGCTGCTCCCAGCACTCAGAGTCGGCGCGGCAGAACAGGCTGATGGTCCCCAGGTAGCCGTCGGTGAAGTTGTCGTAGCGGTCCCAGACCTCGCAGGCATGGGACCCGGAGGGCGGGTAGTAGTAGATGAAGGTGGAGTCCGCGCCCCAGGGGGACAAGGAGATGCGGTCCTCGAGGCTGTCGTGGACCATGTGCCAGTTGTTGAGGTTGTAGGTGTAGGAGTCGGGGTGGTTCACCACCATCTCCGCCGCCAGGAAGGCCAGCACGGCGTCTCTGTCGAAGGCGGTCCAGAGTGCGTCCACCGTGCCCTCGGCCACAGCCTCACAGGCCCGATCCAGGACGGTCGGATCGAAGTCGTCGCCCTCCCACTGCAGCTCGAAGCAGTCACAGCCCCCGGTGAAGTCACAGTTGCGGTTCATCTCCCACAGCCCACCCTCGCTCCCTGGCCAGCGGTGCTGAACGAAGTCCCGATCCATGGCTTCGACGATGGTGTAGAGCCCCAGAGCATCCCCGTTGAGCTGCACGGTGGCGTAGCCGGTGCGGGGTGCGGGCGCGCCGATGGCCCGGAAGCTTCGATATGCCAGGGTCTCGGCCATCATGCTGGTGTCCCAGACGTTGTTGTGCAGGGTGATGCGCTCGAGCTCGCACAGCTCCCAACCGTCCTCGAAGGCGTCGATCTTGATCTTCCAGGCGGGCTTTTCGTCGATCCACTGCCACGACGAGTTGCCCTTGAGCCTCACACCCACGGGCTCGAGCCTACGTTCGCCCAGTGTCACCGCACCCTGGACATAGGTCGCGGGATCGCTCTCCAGCGCAGCGATGGAGGCCTCGGACAGCTCGAGGGCGACGTGGTGGACCTCCGAGTCGGAGAAGAGGGTCTCGGCGGTGCAGCCATCGGAATCGGGCACCCGCTCGGTGTCTGCCGAGGTTGACCCGGTCTCCTCGGCAGACAGCTCCGAGTCGGCCGGCCGCGTGGGCTCCGACACCGAAGGGGTGCACGCGACGGTCAGGAACAGCAGCGGGGCGAGGCGAACCACGATCCCAGGATACGCCCGCGCGCACACCTCCGCCATGGGTCCACGACCGGCGGCGACAAGCAGACATCGGAGCGCCCTGCACAGGTGACCGGTCCGGCTGCCGCGATCCCCTTCGCCGCCATAGAGGTAGCCGATGGCACCCTCCATCCCCGAGCTCGAGACCGCGGGCCAGCAGGCGCTGGCCGCTCAGCACTGGGAAGCAGCCACCGCGGCCTTCGCCGAGGCTGCAGCTACGTGCATTGCCGCAGGGGACAGGGTCCGCGCCGCCACGGCCCGCGCCAACCAGGCCTCCGCCCAGCGTCTGGCGGGGGCGCTCGAGCGAGCCATCGAAGGCTACGAGGCCGCAGCAGCACTGCGCTTCGAGGCCGGCCTCGAGCCCGGCGAGCCCCTGCGGCTGAACCTCGCCCTGGCTCGGGTGGAGCTGGGGGCCCGGGCCTACGCCCGCTGTGAGATCGAGCACACCCGCGCCCTGTGGGAAGCCGCCCTGCCCGAGCTGGAGGCGCTGGCTCCCGACCACCTGGGCCCGCTGCTGCTGAACCTCTCCGCTGTGCGCTACCTGCTGGGGGATCCGGCACTGGCCCTCACCGGGCTCGAGCGCGTAGGCACGCTGCTGGGGGAAAGCGCTCCCCCGGCCCTGGCGGCCCAGCTCCACGCCAACCGCGGCCTGGCCCTGCTGGCCCTGGACGACCCCGAGCCCGCCCGAGCCGATCTGGAGCTGGCCGCCCAGCTGTTCCGGCAGCAGGCCATGCCCGAGCGCGAGGCCCGCCAGTGGGCGGCCCTGAGCGACCTGCACCGCTACCGGGCCGAGCTGGACCAGGCCATCGCCCACCACCAGCGGGTGATGGCCCTCGAGCAGGCCCACGGCTTCCGGGTCACCGAGCCCGGTGGGCTGCTGTACGCCCCCATCCACGACCAGTCCCAGCCTCTGCCCCGGCCCTACCACGCGGACCAGGACCTCTCGGAGCCCGAGCCGCTGTGGCGCGGAGCCCGCCGGGAGCGCCCCC
>CAZHIK010000305.1:0-9230 GCA_964532635.1 uncultured Enterobacterales bacterium | reverse complement strand
GTCGAGGATGACGTCGCCCTTCTTGCGACCGATCACCAGGGGCACCGTCTCGGGCACCGGGATCTGGGTGCCCGCACGATGTCCGGCTACGATCTGGAGGAAGGCCCTGGCCACGTGCGCCTCGAGTGGGTGGGTGACCCTATCACGACCCGCGCGGACGGGCGCCGCCCATGTACCGGGCCAGGATGGCCTTCTGGGCGTGGAGTCGGTTCTCCGCCTCGTCGAAGACGACGCTCTGTGGGCCGTCGATGACCTCGGCGCTGACCTCTTCGCCGCGGTGCGCGGGCAGGCAGTGCATGAAGATGGCCGAGGGGCGCGCGTGGCCCATCAGCTCGGCGTTGACCTGGAAGCCCTCGAAGCGCGCCAGGCGCTCCTCGCGCTGGGCCTCCTGGCCCATGCTGGCCCAGACATCGGTGTAGACGATGTCGGCGTCGGTGACGCCCTCGACCGGATCCTCGGTGATCTGGATGGCGCCGCCAGCGGTGGCCGCCAGGGCGCGGGCGTTGGTGACCACGCTGGACTCGGGGGCGTAGCCCCGAGGATGGCAGATGGCGACGGTCATGCCGAAGCGCGCTCCGCCGTACAGAAGGGAGTGGGCCATGTTGTTGCCGTCGCCGATGTAGGCGAGCTTGAGGCCCTCGAGGCGCCCGAACTTCTCGTGGATGGTGAGCAGGTCGCAGAGCACCTGGCAGGGGTGCAGCAGATCCGACAGCCCGTTGACGACCGGGATGGAGGCGTGGTCGGCCAGCTGGATGATGTCGTTGTGGGAGAAGACCCGGGCCATGATGCCGTCGCAGTAGCGGGAGAGCACGGCCGCGGTGTCGGCGATGGTCTCGCCGCGGTGCAGCTGGATGTCCTTGGGGCCCAGGTACAGGGCGTGGCCTCCCAGCTGGGTCATGCCCACCTCGAAGCTCACGCGGGTACGCAGGGAGGGCTTCTGGAAGATCATGGCCAGGCTCTGGCCGGCGCAGACGTCCGAGAACGCACGAGGGTTGAGCTTCATCATCCGAGCCAGCTCGAGGAGGGTGCGGAGCTCCTCGGTGCTCTTCTCGAAGAGGGACACGAAGTGCAGCGGCATGGCGACTCCAAGGGTGCGGAAAAAACGGCCCGAACGGACCGCGAGAGACGGTCCCGATGGCCCCCATTCCTAACCTGGGCCCCCATGCCGGGCGACAGCGCCGCGAAGACGGCCCACCTGCGGCCGGAGGCGGCGGTGGGGGGGGCGAAGTGATGGGGGTGAAGGGCTACTCCAGCAACATCGCGCCGCTCATCAGATAGACCGCACCGCCGTAGTTGGCCGAGGTGTCGTTCTTGGGCGCGCCGATGGCGAGGTCGATGAGCCCATCACCGTCCAGCTCTCCGGCCGCGAGGGCGGCTCCTGCCTCATCGTTGACGTACTCGCCCACGATCTTCCACGGTGCCGAACCCAGGTCCACGGTGCCCGAGACAGGGCCGGGCAGCACGTAGACCGCCCCGACATCGTAGCCCACCGTGTCCTCACGATAGGCGCCGATGGCGAAGTCGTCCCAGCCGTCACCGTCCAGGTCGCTGATGCCCAGCACGGCGTTGCCCGCCAGGTTGTCGGCCTCTTCGCCCAGCAGAACGGCTGTGGCCAGGTCGTCCGCATCGCCGCTCATCCCCGCCTCGACATCGGTGAACAGGTAGGCGGCGCCCTGCTCCGCCAGGTCACGAGTGGCGAAGAAGGCACCCGCCAACCAATCGTCGTAGCCGTCTCCGTCCACGTCGCCCGCACCCTCGAGATCCCGTCCGAGGTAGTCGCAGTATCCAGAGCCGAAGACCCAGGCGTCGACGTCGGCCGCGTCGAGGGTCCCCGAAACTGGCCCCTCGACCATCAGGATCCAACCGGCGTACTGCGCACTGGTGGTCACCTCCGACGCCGCCGCCAGCAGCTCCCCGATGCCGTCACCGTTCAGATCCCCCGGGCCCGAGACATCGTATCCCAAGCCCCCGTACTCGATGGGTTCGCCGACAAGGGTCGCCACCGCGCTGCCGACATCGAGGTCACCCGTGATGGGCCCCTCGAACAGGTGGACCGCTCCAGCCCAGCCCACGCCGTCCACCTCCTGGCCCGGAGCGCTCACGATCAGATCGACGACGCCGTCCCCGGAGAGGTCGATGCTGGCGTCCAGCCCGAAGTACCCGAAGTAGTCCTCGCCACCAGGCCCCGACAGGACCGCGGAGGCGCCAGAGGCGTCATAGCTGCCCAAGAGCGGGCCTTCGAACAGCAGCACCTGGAAGTCCGGCACGGGGTAGTGCGCAGCCACGAGGTCGGGCTGACCGTCCCCGGTCAGATCGTGGTCTGCCGCAAGCGAGGTTCCGAGCCCCTCGGACAGCGGCGCCAGGACCATCGCGTCGGCGGTGTCCGCCAGAACTGCGCCAGAACCCAGAGGACCAGCGAAGACGTAGATCTCCTTCTCGTCCGGCTCGCTGTAGTTCCCTGACGGTGAGCCCACCACCAGGTCGAGCACGCCATCTCCAGTCAGGTCCCCCGCGCCCAGGATCTCGCCCGTGTTGTCGTCCACGCCGGTCCCGCTGGCCTTCCAGGCAGCGTCGGAGAGACTGACCGTCACCGGCTCGACCGGGCCCTCGGCCTCGTCCACATCGAAGGCCACCGAGTCGATGGCGGTAGCCCCCACCGGATCGATGACCTCGAGCTCGAGGGTGTACGAGCCCGGCGCGAGATTCAGCAGGTGGCCCAGCACGTCACCGTCGCTGTCGGGTGTCTCGGGGAGGTCCTCGCTCGTCGCGGTCCCTCCCCACAGCAGCTCGAGTTCGTTCAGCGCGTCGTCGTCATCGCTCACCAGGGCAGCGATGACGATCGTTTCTCCTTCGACGAAGCGATCCCCTGACGAAGGTTGCAGGATCTCGACCGTGGGGCCGGCGTTCGGGATCACGGAGAAACGAACCTCATCCGACGCCATCGCGCCCTCGCCGTCGGTCACCTCGACCCGCACGGTGTGGTCTCCCTCCATCAGCTCCGCGACAGTCAGCATCACCGCGGCATCATCCACAGCAGCCTGACCTTCCAGCTCGCCGGAACGGGTGGAGATCCACCGGACCTCGAGGTCTGCGTTCTCGGTGAGGTCGTCTCCAGCCATCGCGACGATGGTGAGCGGCTCCTCCTGTGGGTGCTCCGCGTCGTCCAGCGGCCAGGTGATGTCAGCGCTGGGTGGTTGATTGTTCCTGGTGATCCCAGGGTCATCGCACCCGTTGAACGCGAAGACCGCAAGCAGCGAAGTAGCGGATAGCGCTCTCATGCCCAGCTCCGGTGTCCAGTGTTCATACCGACGCCCTCATTCCAGCAGCGCCGAGCCACTCATGAGGTAGACGGAGCCAGCGCAGTTGCTGAATGTGCTGGCCTCCGGAGCCGACACGACCAGATCGATCACGCCGTCACCATCCAGCTCGCCTGCCACCAGCGCCGTCCCGGCCTCATCGCTTTCGTTCTCACCCACCAGCTTCCAGGGGGCGTCGCCCAGATCGATGGTGCCCGAGATGGGGCCCGTGAGCACGTACACCGCACCGGCTCGATACCCCACCGAGTCCTCGCCGAGGGCACCGACGACGATGTCGCTCCAGCCGTCCCCGTCGAGATCACCGATGCCTGCGACCGAGCAGCCAGCGAGCTGCTCGCTGTCCTCCCCCAGCAGCACGGCCGTGGCCAGGTCGTCGGCTGCGCCGCTGGCGAACGCCGCGTCATGGGTGAACAGGTACGCCGCGCCCTGCTCGGCGTGGTCGCGGGTGGCGTAGAGCGCACCAGCGAGCCAGTCGTCGTAGCCGTCACCGTCCACGTCGCCCGCTCCATCGAGCGCACGCCCGAGGAAGTCACAGTAGCCGGACCCCTGGAGTCGAGCGTCCGCATCCTCGAGAGCGAGGTTCCCTGACACAGGGCCCTCCAGCAACAGCACCTCGCCAGCCAGCTCCGCGCTCGTGGTCACGTTGGAGGCCGCGGCGAGCAGCTCACCGATGCCGTCACCGTTGAGGTCACCAGGCCCTGCGACGTCGTAGCCGAGAGCCGCGTTGTCAGAGACCTCACCCACCAGCTTGGCGGCTGCGGTGGACGAATCCAGAGTCCCAGACAAGGGACCGCTCCAGACGTAGGCTGCACCGGCTTGCGACACGCCGTCGATGTCCTCTCGGCGCGCCCCCACGACGAGGTCAGCTGTACCGTCACCCGTGATGTCGCTACAGGAGTCCATCCCGAAATAGGCGAAGGCATCCCCGTCGCCGGCACCGGTGAGCACGGCCGTGGCGTCATGGGGGTACAAGAAGCCCCGCAACGGTCCAGCGAAGATCAGGACCATGTAGTCATCGTCGTGCTCGTAGGCGGCGGCGAGATCGGGCTGACCGTCTCCATCCAGATCCTGCTCGGCCGCGATGGTCTGCCCCAGGCCGTCCTCGAACGGGGCTTGGACCACCATGTCCGCGGTCTCCGCCGAGACCGTACCGGTTCCCAGGGGACCCGCGAAGACGTAGATCTCCTTCTCGTCCTGTTCGCTCGACGTGCCCGAGGGCGAGGCGATGACCAGATCCATGTGCCCATCCCCAGTCAGATCGGCCCGGTCGAGCGCCATCCCCGTACCATCCCATTCGCTGGTGCCATATGCCTGCCAGGCCGCGTCACCCAGACTCGAGCTGGTTGGTTCCCCTGGCCCCGCGGGCTCGTCCACGGTGAAGACCACCGAGTCGGATGCGCTCTCTCCATGGGGATCGCTGACCTCCACCCGGAGTGAGTAGGCTCCGGCCTGCAAACCCGACAGCTCGCCCTCGGCACTACCCTCACTGTCCGGGGTGAGGGGCAGGTCGTCGTCGGACGCCGTACCACTCCATGAAAGCAGGAGGCTATCGAGTTCGTCGTCTTCATCGCTGACCAGCACAGACACGGTGACAGCCTCGCCCTGGATGTAGACCCCCTGCACCGATGGCTGCAGGATCGTCACCTGGGGACAAGCGTCCGAGGTGACGACGAAGGTCACCCAGTCTTCGGCGCTGAGCCCACCCCCATCCATCACCTCCACCGTGACGGTATGCTCCCCCTCTTCGAGATCCGTGAGTTCCATCGTCACGGAATCCCCCTCCACCTCGGACACGCCCTCCAGCACGCCCTCTCGGGAGGAGATCCACATCACCTCGAGGTTCGACGCAGGGGTGATGTCATCGCTGACCTCTGCGGTCGAGACGACGGGCTCACCCAATGGGAACTCAGTCCCTTCCGTGGGCCAGGTCAGATCCGCCGTGGGTGGGGCATTGTCCTGGGTGAGCTGCTGGTCGTGGCAGCCCACGATGACTCCCCCGACCGCTGCGAGCAGCACTGACCACCGTCGTCGTCCCACGGCTACCTCCACCGCAAGGATAGCACCGACACACTGGATGAGCAGAGCAAACGGGTCCATCCAGAGCGAGGAGATCGCCCGCAGTCCACGTGTGAAACCCGCAGCTGGGCCAGCCCAGGGTAGGGGCCGGCCTTGGACCACCGGGAGTCGTCCCTCGACGCCGGTCGACGAAGGGGGATCGGACGACGCCGGAGCCCTCGATGAGCCGCTCACCTGGGGGGGCTACCAGGAGCCCTTCCCGCGCCGGAGCACCCGCTCCAACCGCTGGCGCAGGCTGCGCACGCGGCAGCTCTTCCAGGAGGATCTCCGCGATCTCATACGAATCCAGCAGCTCGGTCGGGTCGAGGTCCTGGCGGAGCTGCTGCGCCACCGGGCGCGCCAACTCGTCAGCACCTCTTCCCTGGCGAGGGCGATCAACGTCTCCAACGACACCGCGAAGCGCTGGCTCGAGACCTTGTCCCGGCTGTACCGGTGCTTCCCGGTGCGCCCCTGGTTCCGCAACGTGGCGCGCGCGCTGCGCAGGGAGCCCAAGCACTTCCCCTGGGACTGGACGCTGGTCCCCGAACCGGGGCCGAGGTTCGAGTACCTGGTCGCAAGCGCGCTGCTCGAGGCGGTGCACCTGTGGACCGACCTGGGGCACGGGGAGTTCGGGCTGACCTTCGTGCGAGACAAGCAGCAGTGCGAGGTGGACTTCCTGGTCTCCCGAGACGGCGAGCTGGTTCCTGGTGGAGGTCGAGAGTGGCGGTGGCTCTCGCCTCTCCCCAGCGCTGCAGAACTTCCAGGAGCAGCTCGGCGCCCCCCACGCCCTTCAGCTCGTCGCCAAGCTGCCCTTCGTGGAACGGGACATCTTCGAGCGGGACGAACCCACCATCGTGCCCGCGAGCACGCTCCTCTCGCAGTTGGTGTAGGCACCGCGAGCCCAAGATCGAGGACAGCCCCGGCGGCTACCGGGGGCTGTCATCATTGCGAGCCTCGCGCGACGACTGACGAGCAGGTCCCTAGACGCCACGAATCGTCCAGACATCGTCTGGACGATCGTTGATCGACACCGCCATAGACGTTCCTGTTCGTAGATTCTACATTAATGTAGACCACGGGAGGCAAGACGATGTCCAGCACCCAGATCTCCGCCCACATCCCCGACGACCTCAAGGCCAGCCTGGACCGGCAGGCGCGCTCCACGGGCACCACGCGAGCACACCTGGTCGCGGAGGCCCTGCGGCATCACCTGCAGGCCCTGCGCGAACTGCCACCCGACGCCATCGTCCCCAAACGCATCGTGCTCACGCGGGAGAGTGCCGAGCGGGTCCGCGATCTCGTGGAGCGCCCGCCCGAGCCCACCCCGGCGATGCAGCGGCTCTTCGATGACCGTTGAGATTCGCTCCCTCCAGCCGGGAGACGAGCGCGCCTCGTTCGAAAGCGGCGACGCCGCGCTCGATCTCTACTTCCACCGCTACGCGGGCCAAAACCAGTTCCGCCACCACGTAGGAGTCACCTACGTCGCGGTAGGGGAAGGGTGCATCCTGGGATTCGCCACCGTCTCGGCGGCGTCCCTGGACGCCGATGACCTGCCCGGCGGCAGACGTATGCCCCCCTACCCTCTCCCAATCCTCAGGATCGCTCGCCTGGCAGTCGCCGAAGACGCTCGGGGAATGGGGCTGGGTGCCGCGCTGCTCCGCTTCTGCATCGAGCTGGCGGAGCAGATGCGTGACGAGGTGGGCTGCGTGGGCCTGGTGGTCGACGCAAAAGAGGGCGCCCGCAGCTTCTGCGATCGCTATGGGTTCGTGGAGCTGGAGGTCGAGGAAGGGATGGCGCGTACACTGCCACGCCCGGTGCCGATGTTCCTAGCCCTGGGGTCCGTGCCGAGGCGTCGGTAGCGTCCTGGGCAATGCTCACCAACGAGAACAGCCCCCGGTGTGAACCAGGGGCTGTCTGTTGATGGCGAGCCTCGCGCGACGACTGACGAACTGGGTGGCGGAGCTGGGGCCGGAGGCGGCGGTGGGGGTGCGGGAGGTGTTGGGGGGTTGACGTCTTTGCTTCTGTCGCCGCGAGCCTACTCCGACACCGTCAGTCGCATCAGCGTCAGCTCCCAGGTTTCTGGTTCTTCTCCGACCTGATCGGCACCAATCCGCACGGCACCGTTTCCTGATGCCAACCAGGTCTCATGCCCGATAGCCAAGCAGGTTCCCTCGGGCACCGACCAGCTGTCCGTGCTCGGTCGGTACCGCATGGTCACGTCGGGGGTGTACATGAACCCATCCTCTTCCAGGCCCGTGTAGACCGAGGGGGTCACAATCACGCTGCCGTCGGCCAGGCGAAGCAGCGACAGCACGTGGGTCGCAGCGATCGGGATGTCCCGAATCCATCCGCGTTCGCCGGCCCAGGTCAGGTCCACCAACGCCAACCCCGTAGGCGCGTAGTACACCGCGATGATCCCGGTCTCGTCTGCGTACATCGCCTCGGCCTGCTCAGCGTTGAACTCACTCTCCTCACCCTCGGCGACGATGACGGCTGTCCCGGTCTGGAGGTCCACCAAGCGCAACGGCTCGGTGAGCACGTCGAAGAGCATCAGCGCGCCCTCATGCTCGAATCCTCGAACAGAATCGGTCTCACCCTGGTCGGTCCAGTCGATCTCCTCGAGCCTCAAGGGGTCGGCTCGCACTCGCCAGGCTCGCCCGTCGTATTCCTCCTGCAACCCCACCAGCAGAGGATCGGCGCTCGACCCGAACAGCAGGTGGGACCGGAAGGCGGGGTTGTTGTCTACGGCCTCGTACTGGCCATGCGGTTCGAGGGCGAGTTGGTCCAGCACCTCCCCGCTCTCCTCGTCCATCAGCAAGATGCTCGGTTCGATGTAGTCCTCGTCTCCCTCCTGGATATCGGCTGCCCAGGGCGCATCGTAGACGAACAGGCCAGCTTCCCCCCGCACCGTGTACGCCCCACGGTAGCTTGCCTCGGCCTCCGTTCCTGAGAGCCAGGAAGATTCGATCTCGAAGTCGAAGGCCGAGTCGAGACCTTCCAGGCTGTCACCATCTGCGGAGTCTGGGAACGCCGCCTCTTGAACGAAGCGCAACGCCGCGAGGGAGTCCGGCGTGTCGAGACCACACTGCGCGTCGAGTTCCTCCACCAGCGCCAAGGCCTGGGGGCCATCGTCGCAGAACCTGGCGAAGGCCTCACGGGTGCGATCAGACTCCGAAGGGTAGAGAGGGTCGCCCTCGAGAGCCTGGGCATAGGATTCCAGCACCTCAGCTCCGGATTCGCTGATCCACCCCTCCTCGTGGTCCAGGGCGTGGCAGAACTCATGCACGGTGGTGCGGCTACGAGCATCGTGCAGCACGTTGATGTGCCTGCGAGACGACATGTAGATCCCGGCGACGTCATCCAGCACCAGGCTCTTCTTGGTCTTTACCCGCTCCACACAGGTCTGCTCGCGAAGCGTCCACCCGATGAAGCGGGTGATCCCCGTCTCGATGACCTCGAGCGTGGCGTCGGGATCGTCGGCTGCGGAGACGTCGATCTCGAGCTCATCCCACCCGTGGCAGGGTTCGGCGCATCCGCCCAGGACCAGCAGCGCGAGAGTGGCGGAGGTCAGGAGCGGGAGATGGGCGTTCAGGATGCCCCCCGGGGCGAAGCGTTTGGCGACATTCTAACGCAGAGCCTGCGCGCTCCGACAGGATGAGTGCCAACGACGGGTTCGCCGCAGCTTCAGTGGCCCGTCAGAGCCCCCCCCCAGGCGATGTAGACTCGGCCGCTGCTGTCGAGGCCGTCTTCCACCATCGCCGGGGCGCCGATGACGAGGTCGTCGCGGCCGTCCCCGTCCAGGTCCTTCACCGCCCACGGATCGGGATCCCCCCTCGGCCACGCGCATCGGGATCCCCC
>CAZHIK010000304.1:0-9234 GCA_964532635.1 uncultured Enterobacterales bacterium | reverse complement strand
CTCCGAGGACCCGGGGCGCTACCATGCCGACGACCAGGGCAAGCGCCAGGTCTACGACGTGCCCATGGGGCGCGAGATCGGCTACGTCGGCGGCCAGGAAGGCAGCCAGGCCAAGGTCAGCACCCTGCGGGTGGTGCTCCAGGACGGCGATCAGGTCATCACGTCCTTCCCTGTCGAGCCCTAGGGCCGCGGCCGCCGTGAGCGCCTGGGGGCACGCCGGCCTGGGCCCAGCGCCGGTGCCGATCGGATCCGCCGCAGAGCTGGTCCAGGCCTACGCCTCTGGGCAGCGGAACCCTGTGGAGATCGTGGAGCGCCTCGGGCAGCGCCTCGAGGCCGCGGATCTGGGCGATGCCGGCGCAAGCCCGTTTTCGGACCTGTGCCTGGAGCGGGCGCTGTGTGCGGCCGGAGCCTCGGCCCGGCGCTGGCGAGACGGCCGGCCCCGGGGTCCCCTCGACGGCGTCCCTGTGCCCCTCAAGGACCAGCACGACGTCGCGGGGCTGCCCACACGGGCTGGGGTCCGGACCCGGCTCGAGCCGGCCCGGCGGGACGGGGCCCTTGTGCGCCGCCTCGAGGCGGCCGGAGCGCTGGTACCCGGCAAGACCCACTCCACCGAGTGGGGCCTGTGTCCGGTGGGCCGCTCGGCCCACGCTGTGCTGCCCGCCAACCCATTCGACGCCCGGCATGCCGCTGGCGGCTCCTCCACCGGCGCTGGCGTCGCGGTCTCCCTTGGGCTGGTGCCCGCCGCGCTGGGATCGGACGCTGGTGGCTCCATCCGCATCCCTGCGGCCTTGTCAGGGCTGTTCGCCCTCAAGCCGGGCCGAGAGCCCGAGCGCTACGACGGTGACCTGTTCGGCCGTGGAAGCCTCACCGTGAACGGGCCCATCGGCCGGGGTAGCGGGGATCTCGCCACCCTGCTCGAGGTGCTGGGCCACGCGCCTGCCGGTGGCGCCCTGGGGCGCGGCGTGACGGGCTGCAGGATCGGCATCGTCGAACAGGCCTGGCGCATAGCGACGTCGGCGGCTGCCCGCTGCGGCGTGGGCCTGCTGGAGGGCCTCGAGGCCGAAGGAGCCAGGCTCGAGGCCTGCGCGGCTCCCCTGCTGGTGGGCTCGCGGAAGCTGGGCGTCGCCGTGGTGCTGGCCGAGGGCGGCCTGGCCCTCGAAGCCGCAGCTCGCCAGGGGGAGCTGGGGCCTCAGGCTGCTCGCTCCCTCGACGAGCTGCGTGCCGGTGACTGGCCGCCTCCGGGCAGCATTCCCCGGGCCCGGGAGGCGCTGGCCTCGGAAGTCATGGGGCTGATGGAGCGCTTCGATCTGCTGGCCCTGCCCACCACCCTCGATGTGGCGCCCCTCCTGGGAGATCCCACGCAGCGCGTGACGCTGTTGGACGAAGCGGACAACCAGCGCCTGTGTGCCACCACCTTCGCGGCCAACCTCTGCGGGCTGCCGGCGGGCACCATGCCTGCGGGCACGGTCCGCGGTCTGCCCGTCGGGCTGCAGCTGCTGGGGCGTCGAGCCGGGGACATCCTCGCCGTGATGGCCCACGCCGAGCGAGCGGGACTGTCGCTGGCCGCTCGACCAGCGGGATGGGCGCCGTACTAGGCTGCGCCGTTGACCGCCGCGACCACCTCTGAGCGCGGGCGCTGCTGGGTGGGATGGTCTCCGCGCAGCAAGCCCAGGAGCTGCTCCACGAAGCTGGGGCGCAGCAGGTAGTAGAGCCGCCGGGGGCCGTCGGCGTGCGAGGCCACCAGGCCCGCCTCCCGGAGGACGGCCAGGTGTTGGCTCAGGTTGGGCTGGACCACATCCACGACGGAGTTGATGTCTGCGACGCTCTTGGGGCCCGAGAGGAGGACTTCGAGGACGCAGAGACGAACGGGATGTGAGACCGTGCGCAGCAAGCTCGCGCTGTCTTCCCACACTCGATGGCCTTTTTGGCGACGCAGCATATTCGCTCCACGATGACTGGTACGGAGGAGATATGACTCCGAACTCCGAGTGTGGCTCGTACCTTCCCGGGTCGATGCGGCGTAGCTCACAAAAGCCCGGCGAACGGGCATAGATGACATCAGGCGACGGGATGGCTCCGGCGGGTCAGCGGCCGCGCTTTCGGGACGACAGCTCGCTGCCGGTTGGTAGGCCGTCAGGCGTGACGACCTCGATGTTCTCCAGGTCCTCGACCTTCATGCCCCACTCGGAGAGGGAGGCCTGGATGAAGTCCAGGGGTTCCTGCGCTGGCTTGGGCTTCGGAGACGTGGCGGTCTTGGCGCGCCCGTCGGTCTTGCCGAGCACCTTGGCCAGCCGGGAGGTGGCGCTGCGGAGCTGGCGGATGCCCTGGATCGCGATCTCTTCCTGGAAGCGCAGCGCCAGGGGGCTGGCCCGGGACAGCAGGCGCTCGAAGGTCGCGCGATCCAGCTCGAGGGCGATCACCGTGCCCCGTGCGCGCAGGCTGGCGGAGCGCGGCGCGCTGTCTACCAGGGCTGCCTGGCCGACCAGGCAGCCCGAGGGGAGGGTGGCCAGGCGGCGGCGCTTGCCTCGCATGGTGCGCACCACGTCCACCTCGCCGGCCACGACGAAGAAGCAGCTGGCGCCGCGGTCCCCCTCGTGACAGAGCAGGGCGCGGTCCTCCCACACCCGGGCGGGTGCCACCGACGACAGGCGCACCAGGTCAGCGTCGGCGAGGCCTTGGAGAGGGTCGAGGTCCACCAGGTGCAGCTTGCCCACGTGGCGGGTTGGAGGGGGACCTGGGGGAAGTCGGGGGGCGGGCTCGCTGGGTCCCGAGGCGCCACCGGCCATGCGCCTCAGCTCACGCTCGATGCGCTCGTCGGTGGCCCGCAGGCGGTCCGTGAGCTGTGCGATCACCGAGCCGACAACGGCAGCCACGAGGCTGGGGGCTTCCCGGCGCAGGTAGGCCAGCAGGTGGCGGTCGAGCAGGTGGACCAGGGAGGGCTGGAGCGCGATCACGGTGGCAGAGCGCGGAGCCGGGTCGACGCAGGCCATCTCACCCACCACGTCGCCGGGCTCGGCAGCGTCGATCTGTTCGTCGTGGCCGCGGCTGTTTCGAACGAACACGCCGAGCATGCCGTGGGAGACCAGGGCCAGGGAGTCGCCGGGCTCGCCCTGGACGAAGAGCTCTTCGTTCGGCTCCAGCCGCATGCGGCGCATGGTGGCCTGGAGCAGGTGCAGCTCCTCGGGGCCGACACCATGGAAGAAGCTGGCGCGCTGCAGTGCCTGGCGAACTGGATCTCGACGCACCTGCTCTCCCTCGACCTTCCAGGTCGGTGGCTCGGGCCCGTAGGGGTCGTTCTACATGCCCGTCGCAGGTACTGGCAAGTGGAATCAGCCGAGGAGCAGCTGCACCCTGCGCAGGAGTTGGTCTGGCTGGATGGGCTTGTCCACGAGCTGCTTGACTGGCAGGGACGATGTGTCGAAGACCTGGGCCGAGGCGCCAGCGATGGAGGACAGCATCAGGATGGGCAGGTCGGGCTGGGTGCGCTGTAGTTCCTGGGCGGCCTGGAAGCCGGAGTCCACCTCCTCCATCATGATGTCCAGGATCACAAGGTCTGGCCCCTCGGTGCCGGCCTGGCGCAGGCCCTCGCTGGCGGTGGAGGCCGTGAACACCTGGTAGCCACCGGACTCCAAGACGGTGCGGCAGACGAGGAGGATGGTGGGATCGTCGTCGACGACCAGGATCTTCTTGCGGTCGGACATGGGATTCTCCGTGGAAGTGGGGCTAGAGCTGCTCGAGCTCGAAGGGCCAGGCGTCGAGGCCGCCGTCGAGGACGCGGACCCGGTCGAAGCGCTTGTGCTGGAGCACGAGGGCCGCCTCATAGGCGCGCAGGCCGATCTTGCCGATGGTGACGATGGCGCGATCCCGGGGGATCTCGTGGAGGCGCCCGCGGAGGGCGCCGAGGGGGATGTGGAGGCTGTCGGCCAGGCGGACCCGGCCGTACTCGGAGTGCAGGCGGACATCGAGCAGCACCGGCGGATTGGGTGCCGCCAGCAGCTCGCGCAGCTCATGGGGGGTGATGCCTTCGAAGAGCCCGTCGAGCTTGTTCTGCAGCACGTTGGCCGCGGTGATGACGTTGTCCAGGGCCAGGGAGTAGGGCGGGGCGTAGGCGAGGTCGAGCTGGGAGAGCTGGTCGAGGTGAAGCCCTGCGGACAGGGCTGTGGCTACGATGTCGATGCGCTTGGCCACCTCGCCCGGGCCGATGCCCTGCAGGCCCAGGACCTTGCGGCTGGTGCGATCGGCCACCAGCTTGAGCAGGATGTGCTGTGAGGTGGGCAGGTAGTGGGCTCGATCCGGACCCACCATGAGCACTGTGACCGGATCGTAGCCCGCATCGCTGGCCTCGCCAGCCGACAGGCCTGTGGTGGCAACGGTCCAGTCGAAGACCTTGAGCACCATGCTGCCCACCACGCCCGGAGATCTCTGCTCGCGGCCGCAGATGTTGCTGGCGGCCACCCGGCCCTCGCGGGTGGCGGTGGAGCCCGTGGGCACCCAGGTGGGCTGGTCGGTGATGAGGTTGCGGCTCTCGGCGCAGTCGCCCACGGCGAAGATGTGGGGATCCGAGCTGCGCTGCTGGTCGTCCACCTGCACTGCGCCGGTCTCACCCAGATCGAGCCCGGCCTGCTCGGCGAGGTCGACCCGGGGCTGGACGCCGGTGGCCAGGATCGCGAAGTCGCAGGGAAGCAGCTGGCCGTCGGCCAGGCGCACCCCGCGGATCCGCTCTTCGCCTTCCAGGGCGGTCACGGGGCAGCCGGTGTGCACCCGGACGCCGCGGCGCGCCATGTGCTTGACCACGTGTGCGGCCAACTCGGGGTCCACGATACCCAGGATGGAGGGCTGCGCTTCCACCAGGCTGATGCGCGAGCCCTGCAAGGCCACGGCCTCGGTGATCTGGCAGCCGAGCACGCCGCCGCCCACGATCACCACTTCCTTGGCCTGCGGATCCCGTAGCCGGCCACGGATGGCCTCGGCATCCTCCACCCCGTGCAGAGTGTACAGGCCCTCGAGATCTGTGCCGGGGATGGGGGGGATGGCTGCCTGGGCGCCGGTGGCCAGCACCAGGTGGTCGTAGCTCAGATCGCTCTCCTGACCATCGGTCAGGCGCCGGATGCGCACGGTGCGCCCCTCGCGGTCGACGGACTTCGCCTCGGTCTGGTCGAGGGTGCGGACGTTCTTGAGGGCGTGGAAGAAGGACGAGTCCCGCACGTCCCCGAGGGGGGAGGAGAGCAGGGCCCGCTGCTCCTGGACCGTGCCCGAGATGTAGTAGGGCAGGCCGCAGCCGGCGTAGGAGAGGAACTGCCCCTTCTCCACCACCGTGACCTCGGCGTCGGGATCGAGGCGGGCAATGCGCGCGGCGGCCTTGGCGCCAGCGGACACACCGCCGACAACGACCACACGCTGGGAGATGCGGCGGACCTGGGGAACGCCTCCGGACACTCCGTCTAGGGTGCTGGGTGTGGAGCAGGGGAGCACCAGCAGCGCCTTGACGCCGCCCGCGGTGGCGGGCTCCAAGCGCAGGCGTCCGCGCATCAGGCGCACGGCCCGGTCAGCGAAGGCCAAGCCCAGGCCCGTCCCCTCCCTGCTCGAGCGCCGAGCGTTGGGAGCCCGGAAGAACTCCGTGAAGAGGTCGGGCCAGGCACCGGGCGGGATCCCGATGCCTGTGTCCACGACCTCGCACGCGATCTGGCTGCAGACGCAGCCCTCGGGGGCTGCGTCCTCATCGGGCAGGTCGTACTGCTGACCCGGGACGAACACGCGCACCCGGACGCGGCCGGCGTTGGGCGTGTACTTCACGGCGTTTTCGAGGATGACGAACAGCACCTCCTGCACGACGCTGGGCTCGGCCAGCACCCAGCCGAGTGCGGGATCGTCGAGATCGAGCACCTCGGACAGCTCGATGCGCTTGGCCTCGGAGACATCGCGCACCCGCTCCACGGCGGTGCGGAGGGCGTCCACGACGTTGACCGGCACGAGATCGTCGGCGCTCAGCACGTCCAGGCCCCGCAGCCGAAGCAGGTCGGAGACCAGGTTGCTGCCTCGCAGGGCGCTGCGGTTGGCGTTCTCGAGCAGCTCGCGCTGGTTTGCGGGGATGGGCCCCACGAATCCACCCATGAGCAGGTTGAGGCTGGTCTGGATGGAGTGCAGAGGAGACTTGAGCTGGTGGGCCGCGATCACCGCCAGCTCGAGCAGCTCGGCGCGCAGCTCCTTGGCGCTGGCTGCCGGCTGTGGACCTCGGTCCTCCTTGCCGGGGGAGTCCAGGGTGTCAGCGTAGAGGACGGCGGGGGGTTCTTCGGTGGTCATGGTGCAGCGATTATCCGCGGTCGAGGCCGGCCAGGGCAAGGGCGAGTTCGCCGCCGAGCTGCTGGTGGAGGAAGGCGGTGGCGGCCCCGAGGTTGGCCTCGGCGCGGGGGCTGAGCTGCTCCACGAAGGGCTCGAAGCCGTAGCCGCGGATGGCCAGCATCCAGCCGGGCACCGTGCGCTGGAAGCAGCGCTCGCTCAGCCCCAGCAGCGCCGCAGCGCTGAGGCTGTGGCTGGAGAAGCTGGCTTGCTGGCGAGGGTGGACCTGCTCGAAGGAGAAGGGCTCGGTGCCCTCGGTGCTGGCATCGATGAAGATCACCGCGTCGTGCTCGGCCACCATGCAGGCGTCCTCGACCTGCAGCTGGTAGTCGCAGGACACCGTGACGTCGGGGCGTGGCTGTGCCTCCATGGCTGCGGCGAGCGCGGGGCCCAGCCCGTCGTCTTGACGGGCGGGATTGCCCCATGCCAGCAGCAGGATGCGCATGGTGCACCCCGCTAGGTGGCCTTGCGGTCCACCAGCACGCCCTCGGCGTCGATCAGGCTGATCTCGAGGGGCATGCGGCCCACGGCGTGGGTGGCGCAGGACAGGCAGGGGTCGTAGGCGCGGATGGCGATCTCCACCCGGTTCAGCAGGCCCTCGGTGATCTCACGGCCTGACAGCTCGTCCACCGCCACACGGGTCACCGAGCGGTTCATGGGCTCGTTGTTGTGGGTGGTTGAGACGATCAGGTTGGCCATGGCGATGGAGTCGTCGTCGGCCACGCGGTAGTGGTGGATCAGGGTGCCGCGGGGGGCCTCGATGATGCCCACGCCCACGGGGCGGCGGGTGCCGGTGGTGACGCGCTCGCCCTCGAGCAGGTCGGGGTCGTTCAGCAGCTCGCGCATCTTCTCGGCGGAGTGCAGCAGCTCGATCATGCGGGCCCAGTGGTAGGCCATGCAGACGTGGACCGGCTTGCCGCCGCCCAGTGCCATGAACTCGACGCGTGCGGCCTCGGCCAGGGGGGTGTCGATGCGGGTGCAGGTGTTGAGGCGGGCCAGCGGGCCAACGCGGTACCAGCCCTTCTCGGGGCCCAGGGCCTTGATGAAGGGGAACTTCATGTACGACCAGGTCTTGACCTCTTCGGCGATGACACGGTGGTAGTCCTCGGGCTTGACACCCTCGAAGATCACGTTGCCGTCGGCATCCACGCACTTGAGGTCGCCGTGGTGCAGGTCCATGGTGCCGTCGGGCTGCACGATGCTCATGCTGGACATCGGGACGGTCCCGAAGTCGGCCAGCGCGTCGAGGTGCTCGACCGTGTAGTTCTTGCACAGCTCCAGGGTGGCCTGGGACCACTCGACCATCTGATCGATGCCGGCCAGGAAGTGGGCCTTGCGCTCCGGGTCCAGGTGGCGGTTGATGCCACCAGGGATCGCTCCTGTCCCATGAATTTTCTTGCCAGCCGTGGCCTGGATGACCTCCTGGCCGTACTTGCGCATCAGCACGCCCTGGACCGCCAGCTCCTGGAAGCGCGGGTCGGTGGCGACGCCGATGACGTTGCGGATGGCCGGATCGGCGTCGAAGCCGAAGAGCAGGTCGGGGGAGACCAGGTGGAAGAAGTGCAGGGCGTGGGACTGGAAGGTCTGGCCGTAGTGCATCAGCCGGCGCATCTTCTCACCGGTGGGGGTGAGCTGGTCGGCGCCAACGACCATGTCCAGGGCCTTGGCCGCAGCCAGGTGATGGCTGACGGGGCAGATGCCGCAGAGGCGCTGCACGAGCACGGGCATCTCCCAGTAGGGGCGTCCTTGCACGTAGCGCTCGAAGCCACGGAACTCGACGATGTGGAGGCGTGCCTGGGTGACCTGATCGTGCTCGTCGAGCAGGATGGTGACCTTGCCGTGGCCCTCGACTCGGGTGACCGGCTCGATGACCAGGCGTCGCTGTCCTTGCATTTTGGTCGTCATGAGAAACCTCGACTCAGTCGTAGCGGAGCAGCCCGTAGGGCAGCTCGATGGGCTCATCGGTCAGCAGTGCCACCAGCGCCGCCCAGATGGCGTCGGCCGGGGGCGGGCAGCCGGGGAGGAAGTAGTCGATCTTCACGATGTCCTGGGCGGGGTAGACCCGGTCCAGCAGCAGGGGCAGCTCCGGATCGTTGGGCAGCTGGCCGCTGGGGTTGTGGACCGTAGGACCGTCCCGGTAGGCCTCGTCCATGCACTCCTGCAGGGGCACGGTGTTGCGCATGGCCGGGATGCCGCCCATGGTGGCGCAGTCACCGACGGCCACCAGGATGTCGCAGTTCTCGCGGAAGTACCGCAGGACCTCGACGTTCTCCTGGTTGCAGCAGCCGCCCTCGATGAGGCCGATGGCGCAGCGGTCTGTGAAGGTCTTGATGTCGTTGACGGGGGACTTGTCGAAGTCCACCAGCTCCACCAGCTGCAGGATGCGCTCGTCGATGTCCAGCACCGACATGTGGCAGCCGAAGCAGGAGCTCAGCGCAGCGGTGGCGACCTTGGGCTTGCTCATAGTGACTCCCTTACTCGGCCGAGGTGCGGCGCTTCTCGACGTCGCTGCCGATGGGTTCGTTGTCGTACAGGCGCTCACCGACCGGGACGGCGTAGCCCACGCGCTTGCGCAGGATCGCGCCCACGGGGCAGGCGCTCACTGCGGCGTCCACCGCCTCGAGGCTGGTCTCACCGAGGCCCTCGGGGGCGTCCACGGACAGCTGGGTGTGCGGACCGCGGCCCACGAAGCCCATCACGCCCTTGCCGTCGGTCTCCGCCGAGGTGCGCACGCAGCGGCCGCAGCGGATGCAGCGGTTGTGGTCGATCATGACGTCGGCGTGGGAGCTGTCCACCGGGCGCTCGGGGAAGCTGTAGGGATAGCGCGGGTGGGTGATGCCGAAGCGATAGGCCACGGCCTGCAGCTCGCAGTTGCCGCTCTTCTCGCAGAACATGCAG
>CAZHIK010000303.1:0-9238 GCA_964532635.1 uncultured Enterobacterales bacterium | reverse complement strand
CCTTCGTCGCTGGCCATCACCGCCACGCCGGTGTTGTCCTCGAGGATCAGCCTGCTGGCGGTGAGGCTGGCACCCAGGCCGATACCCAGGCCGTGGCCGTACAAGGCCGAGGCATCGGGCACCACCCCGCGGATCACGGTGTCGGTCACCGCCACCGTGGAGCCTTCTTCGAGGGCATAGATGCCCGCTGTGGTGGCGCCGTCGATGGTGCAGCCATCCACCTCGAGAGTGGAGCCGCCCTGGACCCACAGCGCACCCCAGACCTCCCCGAGCTCGTTGTCGAGCACATCCGAGATCACGGTGTCACGGATGGTCGCGCTGGAGGCGTTGGTGACGGTGACACCCAAGGCGCGGAGGTTCGAGAGCTGGCAGGCCTCCATCACCAACTCCACCCCACTGTCCACCTGCACACCGCCGCCGAAGCTGCCGTAACCGGTGGAGGCGGTGTCGCAGATGACGGTGTCGGTGATGGTGAGGAGGGTCTCGCCGTGGGCGAGTATCCCCACCTGGCTGTTGCCCTCGATCTCGCTGGACTCGATCTCCACTGTGCTGTCGTCGATCTGCAGCCCGAAGCCGAACAGGCCACTGGGATCCGGCAGACCACCCGCGATGCGCGAGTCGCGCACCAGCACCGAGCTGCCCGCTTCGACGAGGATCCCTTCGTTGTGGTTGCTCAGGATCTCGCAGGACTCCACCACCAGGCTGGCGCCGTCGTCCACCGAGATGCCCAGGCCGGTCTGGCCGCTGCTGCCGCGCTGGCCATCGCGCACCACGCTGTCGCGCAGCTCGAGCTGGGCCCGGGAGTAGAACAGACCGATGTTGGCACCCACGTTCTCGGCGAACTCGCAGTCCTCGGCCGTCACCGCAGCGTCGTGCAGCAGGGCCGAGCCGATGATCCCCATGCCGCTGTAGCCGTTGCCGACCACGCTGAGGCGCTGCAGGGCCACCGTACCGGAAGTGACGATGATGCCCGCATAGTTGGCGTCGCGCACGGTGAGTCCGGAGACGGTGGCGCTGCCCGCCGACAGCTCGAGGCGCAGGCCCGGCGTGCCGCTGTCGCCTTGGCTGGCGTCCAGCACCACCAGCTCGCGGCAGCGCCCGGCCAGGTGAAGGCCGCTGACGTCGGAGTCGGCCGACAGGTTCTCCGGGTAGCTGCCCGCTGCCACCGCCACCATGGCTCCGGCCGGCGCGACCTCGAGGGCCGCCCCGATGGTGGTGAAGGGTGCCTCCACCGAGCCATCGCCACCTTCACCGGCGGCCGCGGCCACGTAGAGGGTGCCCTCCCCCACAGCCAGCTCGCCCCAGGTGCCGGCGCCGCAGGCTTCGGGCACGCAGACGTCGCCATCGGCGATCTCGCCGTCGGCGCACTCGGGCTCGGTGTCCAGCGGGCTGCCCGTGTCGTCACCGGGGGGCCCGCTGTCCGTGGGCGGCGGGCATGCCGTCAGCAGCACGGCCACCACCGCGGCCACGCTCCAGCATCCCGCGGCGTACCCCCGCACAGCGTGCACCCTATGCGCCTGGGTCCACCGCAGACAGCGGCTCGAGGTTGAGGCCCAAGGCGTTCTCTTCGTCGAGCTCGAGCACCGCATCGACACCGCTGACCACAGCGAAGTCCTGGGCGAGGGCCACGTCTTCGCCGTAGCCGTTGCCGCTCAGGACGTTTTCCGTGAGCGTGGCGGTGACGCCGTCGAGCAGCAGCCCTGCGCGATCGGAGCCCTCGATGAGGTTGTCCTCGAGGGACGCGGTGAAGGTGGCCGGGTTGATGTTGCCCTCGCCGCGGCTGATGACCACACCATCACCGGTGGTCTCCACGGAGTCGGGGATGCCGGCGGCCAGGGTGGTCTCCACCATCGAGTTGGTCATGGTGAAGGCCAGGCCCTGCAGCACGAACACGCCGGCGCCCTGGTTGTCGTAGAGCATGCTGCTGTCGAGGGTGACCGCCACCGTATCGGCCTGGACCTGCAGGCCGTGACCATAGTAGCCGTCGGCGTCGGTGAGGGTGCCGCTGATCTCGAGCTCGACGACCTCGATCTCGTTGGCGTCGTCGATGAACAGGCCCACCGCGGTGGCGCCGGTGATGGAGCCGCCATCGATGAGGGCCGACGCGCCTTCCTGGATGGCGATGCCGTAGCCGAAGCCGTCGTCGCCCGGGATGGGATCCTGGATCTCCACGTCTTCGAGCAGGGCCAGGGAGGCGGCGCCGTGGACCAGCAGGCCGGCTTCGCTGCTCTCGGTGGAGCGCACCGAGGTGAGGGAGACCGTGGCGTCGCTCCAGACCTGGATGTTGCGGGTACCCCCGCGGGTGCACAGGCCCTCGAGCTGCACGTCCTGAGCCTCGGTGACCTTGAAGACCGGGGTGTCGGTCTCCTCGGCGTCGATGATCACCTCGTCGGGTCCGCAGCCCTGGATGATGGTGCCGCTGTCGCCGGCATCCAGGGACATGCGCAGATTGGCGCTGTACTCGCCGGTCCACACCGCGATGCGCTTGTCGGCGTCGAGCAGGCGGACCGCCTCGAGGGCGTCGTCCAGGTCGGTGAAGGGGCGCCCCCAGCTGCCATCACCGCCGGCATCGGCGCCCGCCCAGACGTGCACAGAGGCCTCGGGATCGCCGATGAAGCCGGTGGTGCCGTCGCTGCAGGCCTCGATGGCCGGCTCGGTGGGCAGGTCGGTGTCGGGGCCTGTGTCCACCGGGCTGTCGGGCTGAGTGTCCACCGGGCTGTCGGGCTGGGTGTCGCCCACTGGGCCGGTGTCGTCTTTGTCACCGCAGGCGGGCAGGAGGAGCAGGGCGAAGACGGGGAGGACCTTCTGCATGGAAGCGCTCCTTGCGGGCCACATGTGGCTCGCACGAGGACGCGCCGCTCCTATCGCGACACGCAGTACAGCGCCGCTCAGCCGGCCGGCTCAGCGCAGGGGTGGTCGGCGGGAGGCTCACAGGCCCGGGCGCCGCCATCCCAGCACACCGGAACCCGCGCCTGGATCTCCCGAATCAGCGCGCAGCGCGGCTGGGAGAATACCGCCAGCTCGAACCGGGTGGAAGCTCCCAGCTCGGTCCACACGTCCAGGCCGTCGGCGGTGAACACCAGCTTCGTCACCGGCCCGTGCAGCCGCCGGGCGAACAGACGGGCACCGCTGGAACGATCCCACAGCCCCACCGTGCCATCGGCGAAGCCCGCGGCCACCGTGCCCAGGGGCCCGTCCACCACCACCTCGGGTTCGAGCCCCGGCAGGTCCTGTAGGGTCTCCCGAGGCCAAGACGTCGCTGAGTCCAGTGCCGCCTCGCCCCGCCACACCGGCTGGCCCAGCTCCGGGTCCCACAGCCTCACCGTGCCGTCGTAGCCCGCCGACACCAGCAGGCCCGTGGCGGGCACGAGGGCGAGATCCGCCACCGGCTCCCGATGCCCCTCGAGGGTGCGGTAGCGCTCACCCTCGAGGTCCACGATCTCGATCTCGTTCAGGGTCGAAGCCGCCGCCACCCAGCGCCCCAGTGGATCACCGATCACGGCCCGTCCGCGGCCCTCGAGCTGCAGGGGAGCAATGGCATCGTGGGCCACGAGGTCCCACAGCTGGACCTGCCCCGAGCGGGTGATGGCCCGCAGCTGGTCGCCGCTGGAGGCGATGTCCAGGTCCACCCACTCAGTGCCCTCCATCGTCAGCTCGAAGACCGACTCACCCTGCGGAACCTGCTGGACGCGCAGGCGACCCTGCTCGCCCTCGCTCCAGGCCATGGCCAGCTTGTCCCCTCGGGGCCCGAAGGCCACCGCCGTGCGACTGCGTTGGTCCAGCAGGGTGTGGCGCTCGCCGCTGTCGAGGTCCCACAGGTAGACCATGCCTGCGTCGCCGGCCGTGGCCAGCCAGGCGCCGTCGGGGCTGTAGTCCATGCCCACCACCGCGCCGAAGTGGCCGGTGAGCAGCTGGAGCAGATCGCCGGTGAGGGGATCGTGGATGCGCACGCTGTGGTCGGCTCCGCCGGTGGCCAGGCTGGCACCGTCGGGAGCCACCCGCAGGGACTCGATGGTGTCGCGGTGGGCAGCCCAGGAGCTGAGCTGCTCACCGCTGGCCACGTCCCACAGCCGCACCGTGCCATCCCAGCCGGCGCTGGCGATTCGCTGTCCATCGGGGAAGACATCCACCGCCGAGACCACCCCCTCGTGCCCCGCAGAGGGCGCGGCGAGCCCGGCGGAGGCCGCGTTCCACAGGGACACGCTGCGATCGAGGCCGCCGGAGGCCACCCGGGCCCCGTCGGGATCCAACGCCAGGGCGAAGACGATGGAGCGCCCGCTGTCGAGCACCCGGGCCCGCTCCGCCGTGGGGGGAGACCACAGGTGGAGCCGGCCCTGATCGTCCCCCGCCGCCAGGGCGTGGCCGCCCCGGGCCGCGGCGAGGACCGTGTACTGGGCAGACGGGTCCCTTCGCTCCGCGAGGGCCTGACCCGAGGCAAGATCCCAGCTGCGCAGGGTGCCGTCATAGCCCGCAGACACCAGGGTGCCGCCGCCCTCGAGGAAGGCCAGCCCCGTGACCTCACCCTCGTGGCCCTCGAAGACCGCCCGCTGGGCCCGCGAGGCCAGGTCCCAGGCGCGCACGGTCTGGTCGGCACTGGCGGTGGCGATGCTTCCGCCCCAGGGATTCCATGCCACAGCGGTGATGGGGCCTTCGTGGCCCTCGAAGACCGCCAGCGCGCTGCGCTCGGCGAGGTCCCAGAGCCGCGCCGTGCCATCGAAGCTGCCGCTGATCAGGCGCTCACCGCTGCGATCGAAGGCCAAGGCCGAGACGATGTCGCCGTGGCCCGGTAGCAGCGTGGGCTCGGCCTCGAGGTCGGTCCACAGCGCCACCTCGCCACCGCCGGAGCCCGCGACCAGCGCCTGACCGTCGGGGGACCAGGCCACCACGTACAGGTCGTGCTCGGTGCCCCGCAGGGTGGTCCGCGCCCCGGTCCAGCTGTCCAGCAGCAGGATGTCGGGCGAGGCGTAGGCCACCGCCAGCCGCGCACCGTCCGGGGAAAACGCCAGCCCCGTGACCTCCGCCTCCACCTGGGTGCGCATCAGCAGGGGGGTGCTCCGGATCCTCGACCACAGCGCCCGCCCCAGCAGGCTGTCGTGGGCCTCGAGGGAAGCGCGCAGCCGGGCCTGGGCTTCGATGGGACGCTGCCCGTCCAGGGCTTCTCGGGCCAACAGCAGCTGCTCGAAGGCGTGCTGGCGGCTGAGGGCCTCGGCCTCGCGGCGGGCCTGCCAGGTGGTGATGGAGAAGCCCACCGCGGCTGCGGCCACCAGCACGGCCACCCCCACCGCCGCGCTCAGGGGCTGGTTGCGGTTGACGATGTGGGAAGCCAGCTCCCAGGCGGAGTAGCGATGGGCCACCACCCGCTCACCGGACTGCCAGCGCTCGAGCTCCCGGGCCAGCTCCTGTGCGCTGGCCAGGCGCTCGGACTTGTCGCGCACCAGGCAGCGCATGGCCACAGAAGCCAGCTCCGCGGGCGCCTCTGGACAGCGTGCGCGCACCGGCTCCACCTCTCGGTCGGGATCCCGCAGCCAGTCCAGGTTGGCCTGGGCCGTCTCGCCAGGCACAGGCAGGGTGCCCGTGAGCAGCTCGTAGAGGATGGCGCCCAGGGCCCAGATGTCCGAGGCCTCGTCCACGGCCCCGGGCCGGCCCCAGGCCTGCTCCGGCGACATGAACGCCGGAGTGCCCATCACCCCAGCGGTGCGGCTGGGGGAGGTGGCGCCCGCCAGCGAGGCCCGGCTCGGGGCGTCCCCCTCCGAAGAGCTCTCGAGCCCGCTGGCCAGGCCCCAGTCGAGCACCACCGTCTCACCGAACTCCCCCACCATCACGTTATCGGGCTTCACGTCGCGGTGGACGACGCCTTGGCTGTGTGCGAACGCGATGGCGTGGCACAGGTCCACCACGTGGGGCAACAGGGCCAGGCGTGCTCGCAGCTCGGAGGCTTCGTCCAGGGCCTGGCCCAGGGTGCGGCCGCGCACCAGCCGCATGGTGTAGTAGGGCGCGCCACGGACCTGCTCGCCGATCTCGTGGACCGGCACGATGCCCGGGTGCTCCAAGGCGCCGGTGAGCCGCGCTTCGCGAAGGAAGCGACCGCGACGGGAGCGGCCTTCCTGGGGCGGCGCCTGCATCTCCTTGATGGCCACCACCCGCCCCATGGTCTCGTCCAGCGCCAGCAGCACCCGGCCCATGGCGCCGGCCCCGATGACCGCGTCGTCGGGGCTCGCCGCGCTGTCCGAAGCGCCGCTGTTGCGGAAGCGTTCCCAGTCCAGCAGGCGGTAGCGCTCTGCGGGCTGGGGCGCCGAGGCCCGCGCCGGGAGAGCGTCCGACGCCGACGCATCGTCGGCCACGGTGCGTCCGAGCCGCTTCGGGGGATCGCGCATGGTTCCTGCCATGCAACGCGCCTATCCTGTGAGCACTCCTACAACCCGCCTCTCCCTCCAGTCACGCCTGCGCAGTGCCCCCGTCACCACCCCGAGCACCGTCGCTCGTCCCCGATCCCCGGAGGCACCATGACCCGTGAACACCGCCTGATCGACGCGGAGAGCGGTCGCATCGTGGGCAAGCTGTTGGCCACCCAAGGGGTCGAGGCCATGCGGGGTGTGCTGGACAGCTCACTGGCTCCGGACAAGGCCTGAACCCGAGCGTTCCATGGGTGATAGGGGCATGGACGGCAACACTCGCCAGCCCCCGTCATCCAGGAGCCCCAGCCGTGGACGAGTCCGAACTGCTCGCCGCTCTCCGCGAGGGAGATCAGGCCGCCTGGCGGCGCTGCCTGCAGGCCAACCTGCCGGCGCTCATCGGCTACGCCACCCGCATGACCGGCGACCGGGCCTCGGGCGAAGAAGCCGTCCAGGAAGCCCTGGTCACCGTCTACCGGGGGCTCGACAAGTTCGAAGGGCGCTGCAGCCTGCGCTCCTGGATGTTCCGGGCTGTGCGCAGCCGGGCGCTGGACGAGCTGCGCCGCCGCGGCCGGATGGTGGTGGCCGACGACGTGGACCCCATGGCCGACGCCTTCGACGCCCGGGGCAAGTGGCAGGAGCCGCCCCCCGGCCTCGGCTCGCTGCTCGACAGCCGCATCGACGCCAAGCGCGCCCTGGCGCAGGTCCGGCGTCAGGTGGACAAGCTGCCCCACGATCTGCGCGAGATCTTCCTGCTGAGGGAAGTCCAGGGCCTCGAGACCGCCGAGATCTGCGCCGCCCTCGACATCACCCCCGAAAACCTCCGGACCCGCCTGCACCGGGCCCGCAAGCAGCTGCGCGCCCAGGTGGTCCGCGCCATTCACGAAGGGGTATAGGCCATGCCGTTTTCCCGCTGTAGCGATGTGATCGAGCGCGTCTCGGCCGTGATCGACGGCGAGGCGGGCAGCCTGGACCGCGTCCGCTTCCACGCCCACCTGGCCATCTGCCCCCCCTGCAAACGCTACTACCAGCAACTGGTGGAGATCCGTGCCCTGGGCGCCCAGCCCTCCGCTGAGGATCTTCCCGACGACTTCGCTGATGTGATGTCATTCGTGCTCGAGGCCGAAGAGCCACAGCAGCCGCCCCACGCTTCCGGTTAGGCACTCTTCATGGAGACCCTCAAGCGCATCTACGCTCGCATCAAGGCTGTCGGGCGCCGCGTGCAGGCCCGCGCCGTCATCGTGGGCCTGTGGCTGCTGTATTGGACCGGCTTCGGCCCTGTGCGCGTGCTGATGGGCATCGTACGCCGTGATCTGCTGGAAGAGAGCGATCCCGACGCAGCGTCCTTCTGGCTCGAAGTGCCCGCCCTGGACTACGATCCCTCGCAACTCGAGCACCAGTCCTAGGAGTTCCCATGCGCAAGCTCATCATGATCCTGCGCGAGGCCTTCCGCCTCATCCGCCGCAACAAGGTCTGGTTCCTGATGCCCATCCTGGTGGGCCTGGCCCTGCTGGCCTTCCTGGTCTACACCCTGGGCCCCGTGGCCATGGTCACCTTCCTCTACGCAGGGATCTAGCAGCGCCATGCCAGTCGTCGGGTTGTCCTGTCACTACCACGACGCCGCAGCCGCCCTGTGCGAAGGCGGCAAGGTGGTCGCCGCCGCCCACGAGGAACGCTTCGACCGCGTCAAGGGCTCTCCCGGGCTGCCCATCCAGGCCATCAACGCCTGCCTGCAGCACGCTGGCATCACCCTCGACGACGTACCGGTGGTGGCCTTCTACGAAAAACCCTTCCGCAAGCTCGAGCGGGTGCTCATCAGCCACCTGCGGGCCTGGCCGCGCTCCCTGGCCACCTTCCTCGAGACCATGCCCCCCTGGCTCGAAGACCGCCTTGTGATGCCGCTGGCGCTGCAGCGCGAGGCGGGCTTCAGCGGAGACGTGGTCTACCTGCCCCACCACCTGGCCCACGCGGCGTCCGCCTTCCTCCCCTCCCCCTTCGAGCAAGCCGCCATCCTCACCGCCGACGGCGTGGGCGAGTGGGACAGCACCACCCTGGGCGTAGGCCGTGGCAACGACATCGAGCTGAAGCACAAGCTGGTCTACCCCGACTCACTGGGGCTGCTCTACACCGCGATCACCACCTGGCTCGGCTTCCGCCCCCTGCGGGGCGAGGGCAAGGTCATGGCCCTGGCCGAGTTCGGTGAGCCCGATCTGCTGCCCCAGCTCCTCGAAGTGGTGAGCGTGCGGGACGACGGCTCCTTCAGGCTGGACCGCCAGGCCTTCGCCATGGTCGAAGGCGACCGCATGTACGGCCAGGCCTTCATCGACCGCTTCGGCCCGCCGCGCCAGCGGGACGAACCCCTCGAGGATCGCCACCGCGCCATGGCCGCCAGCCTGCAGCGCCTGTTGGAAGACCTCCTGCTGCGCATGGCCCGCCACGTCCACGGCCTCACCGGGCTCGACAAGCTCTGCATCGCCGGCGGTGTGGGCCTGAACATCACCGCCACCAGCCGCATCCTCGAGGACACCCCGTTCGACGACCTCTACATCCAACCCGCGGCGGGCGACGCGGGCGGCGCACTGGGCGCGGCCCTGTACCAGTCCCTGCGCGCCGGTGGCGAGCGCGAGCCCATGCTCAGCGCCGCCCTGGGCCCCGAGTACAGCGATCGCGAGTGCCGTCGGGCCCTGCTCAGCGCGGGCCTGAAGCCCCAGGAACTGTCCCGCGAACAGCTGCTGCAGCGCACCGCCGAGCTGATCCACAGCGACCAGATCGTGGGCTGGTTCCAAGGACGCATGGAGTACGGGCCGCGGGCCTTGGGGAACCGCTCGATCTTGGTGAGCGCGACG
>CAZHIK010000302.1:0-9285 GCA_964532635.1 uncultured Enterobacterales bacterium | reverse complement strand
ACACACACAGGCGAGACGATGATTAGTCGACGGACTTCAGCGACAGGGGACTAGGACCGCACGCTCACCTCGAGCCCCGTTCGCAGCGGATAGCGCTCCGTTCTCTCGACCCTGGCTCCAGGGTTTCGACTTTGGTGCGGATGGGGCTGTCCGGCCTTCGGGAGGGGATAGACCCCTCCGCTACATTGGTTTCCTCGCAGACAAGGGCGCCCCATGCGCATCCCCGACAAGCTCGTCAACATCCACGCCCACCTGCACTCCACCATGGATGTCCCCGCCCGGGTGGCCGAGTGGCGTGCGCACAACTGCCTCAAGGTCGTCTGCCTGGCCGACTCCGCCTACTGGCAGCCCCCCAACTCGGTGTATCTGGGCAACGGCGAGATCGAGCGCTGGATGAAGGAGTTCCCGGACCTGCTGGTGGGCATGGGCAACGTGGAGCTGGGCCAGGCCATGGGCGGCCCCGACGATGTCAGCCGGCTGAAGGACCGAGGCTTCTCCGGGCTCAAGCTCGAGATGCCGTCGCATCCCTACGATCACGACCGCTACATGCCCATCTACGAGCGGGCCGAGCAGCTGGGCATGCCCATCCTGTTCCACACCGGCTGGGTCTACCGCGTTGGTGAGCAGGATCGCCGGGCGCGCCTGTCCGCGGCGCACATGCACCCCTACACCATCGACCGCATCGCCCGCTCCTTCCCGGATCTGAAGCTGATCGGCGCCCACCTGGGCATGCCTCACTGCGCCGACGCCATCGCGCTGCTGTTGGGTCACCCCAACGTCTGGTTCGACATCAGCTGGGACGTGGCGGACAAGCCCTTCTTCGCCCGCTTGAGGAAGGCCCTGGCCCCTGCGCCCGGGGCCGACTGGGACGATCCGGACGACAACTTCGCCCTGCACTGCTTCCGGAGGATCCCGTTTGGCACCGACGATCCCCTGGTGGGGGACTGGCTGCCGGTGGCTCACGAGCTGCTGGACTGGCTGCACGTGCCGGAGGAGACGCGCGAGGCGTTCTTCTGGCGCACCGCGGACGAGATCTTCGGGTGGGGGTTGTAGGGGTGTCTCATTGCGGGCGGGGGTCAACCCCGCCCCTACATTTGTCGAGGCCCATGTAGGGGCGGGGTTCATCCCCGCCCGTGTGGGGACTACAGGTTGGCGTCCCAGCGCCGGTGGGCGTCGATGAAGTTGGAGGGGTCCATGGTGCCCGTGTTGAGGTCGAAGCAGCCGTAGCCGCCCGAGCCCGGGGTCATGGCTTCGTTCCAGCGCAGCTCGAAGTGCAGGTGGGTGGACCAGGCACCGTCGGCGTTGCCCATGGTGCCGATCTGGGTGCCGCGGGTGACCCAGTCGCCGTCGCTGACGTACATGGCGTCGAGATGGGCGTACTGACTGACGATCACCTCGTTGTTGGCGCTCTCGCCGGGGACCCAGTGCTCGATGGTGATCACGTTGCCCCAGCCGCTGCCCTGGCCCATGGCCGAGGTGACCCAGCCGTGGCCGATGGCGTAGATGGGCTCGCCCAGGTCGGAGTCGCCGCCGCCTTCACCGTTCCAGTCCTCGCCGCAATGGCCCTCGTGGTCTTCCCAGCTCTCGGCCCAGTCCAGGGCGTTGTAGTAGCCGTCGCCGTCGTTGGAGGCTGTCGCGTAGCCCCCGCCGATGGGGTAGTCGAAGCCGTCCACCGGGCTGCCGGGCTCGGCGCCGCTGCCGTCGTTGCTCAGATCCTCGCTGCCGTCGCACAGCGAGCCGTCCTCGTTTTCGTAGTAGGTCTCGGTGTAGTCCAGGTAGAGCACCACGCCGTCTTCGCGCTCGGATGTGGACAGGTGGACCACCTCCATCTCATGGACTTCGTCGTTGCCTTCGGCGTCCTGGCCACGGGTGGTGCTGAGCACGCGGGCATCCCGCTCGAGGGTGTAGCGGACCACGCCGGGCTCGGGCTCGATGATCTCGCCGGTCTTGGTGGTGCCCAGGAAGGTGCTGGTGAGGTCCATGGCCAGGGTGGAGGCCTCGCTCAGATCGCTCGAGGGGGCCGAGACTCCGCCCGCCAGCTCGAAGGTGTCGGTGAAGCCGTAGGCGAATGCCTCGCTCTCATCGCTGGGCTGGTAGACGTGGTGCTCTTCCCAGCCGACCCAGCGGTCACCGCTGCTCTCCTCGCGTAGATCCAGGATCGCCGAGCCCTGGACCAGGATGGCGATGGTGCAGCTCTCCTGGGCTTCGACGGTCTCGGGGGCCTTCTGGAAGAGGGTGCAGGCGGGCAGAGCGATGGCGACGAGCGTCATGATGGCGCGCACGGTGGTCTCCGGGGCGAAGGGCGGGTGCCCACATCTTCGCTCGAAGGGGCGATTTTCGCAAATGTCGCGTTCTACCCGAGCCGTGGGAGCAGCACCAGCGCAGCCAGCAGGCCGACCCCGATCACGAACAGCACGAAGCCGCAGCCCAGGCAGCCCCCGATCTTTGCGGGGCGGCCACGCAGCAGCCGTCTGCGGCGGCGGGGCCCGGGTGGCCCGGGGGGGCGGGGACCGTGTCGGGGTGGGCCAGGGCGATGCGGGCGATGTGGGCGGTGCGGGCGACGGCGCATGAAAACCTCGTGGAGGAACACTAACGCTCCCACAGCGTGTAGAGATCCGGGATCGGCTCGCTGCGGCCCAGCAGGGTGGCGCCCTCGAAGTCCAGGTCCCAGGCGACGTACCCCTCGGGGGTGACCTCGCGGAGGCGCACGCCGGAGCCGTAGTTCAGCAGGGTGTTGCCCCCAGGCAACCGGATGGCCTCGCCCAGTTCTGGGGCGTAGAGGCCCTGGTCGTTTCCGTAGCTCCAGATCTGCTCGAGGATCTCGCCCTCTGGGTCCAGGCGGTACTCCCGGGCCACGGTCTCCTCGGCCAGGGCGTCCCGCTTCATGGACGCCAGCAGGGTGCCGGCGTCGGTGATGTAGGCCCCGTGCTGCCAGACGAACTCGCCCTCGCTGGGCTCGAAGCTCCACGAGCCGGGCATCTGGCCGAACCAGCGCTGGGTCTCGCCGCTCGACCGGTCGATCTCCACCACGGTGTGGGTGGTGTAGAAGCTGAACAGGAAGCTGTCTCGGGCCTCGCTCCAGGACAGGGTGTTGGACGAGCACGGGGTGTCGGGCAGGCCCTGGGCGGCGTGGTAGTCGTCGCAGGTCCACAGGGTGCGCTGGGTGCCGTCGGGATCGAGGATCTCCAGGGTCTCGAGCTCGTCGCCCCATGCCCCCCAGGCGATGGAGCCGTCGGGAAGCTGTGTGAAGGGGTGGTGCAGGCCGGGGGTGTCCCAGCTCTGCTGGACGGTCCCCGTGATGTCCACCCGCTGAACCTGCGAGGCTGCACCGCGGTCGAACTGGCCGAAGTGGCTGTTGAGGTCCATCAGGATGGCATCGCCGTCGGCGCTGAGGCGGGGGTGGATGGTGAGGCTGAAGGCCGAGGTCTCGAGGGCCCAGACGATGCGGCCATCGCGATCCAGGATGATCACCCAGCTACCCTCGGGGGTGCCGATGTCATTGGGCTGGTCGATGCTGGTGAGGATGTAGGGGCTGTCGGGGTCCACCAGATCGGGGTCCTGGGCGAGCAGCCGGGGGGTGGGGATGCTTGCGGGTGAGAGGGTGGGGGGGGTGGGGGCCCCCGGGTGCGGGGTGCGGGGGGGGCCGCGGGGGGGGGGGGAGGCTGGCGGGGGGGTGCTCGGTGTCGATGCTGCCTTCGACCACGGTCTCGCCGTCCAGTGTCGCGTGGTACTCGACGGTGGCGTCGTAGGGCAGGCCCAGCAAGGGCAGCTCCTGGGGGCCGGGATCGAGTGGAGCGGCCAGGGTGGGGCGCCAGTCTTCGTCGGCCACCCGGTAGTGCAGGTTGATGGTGCCTTCGTGGGGGTGATCCCAGGCCACCCAGACGATGCTGCCGATGGTGGGGTCGAGGTGGGTCTCTGTGGTGGGCAGGGCGCTGTCACCCGGGCCAGGGCAGGCGGTGAGGAGGGCGAGGATGGGGAGGAGGGGGGGCATGGTGGGGGTAGGGTAGCGTAGGGGGCGTTGTGTTGCTGGTGCTCGTGCGGGTTGTGCTCGGGGGCTCGGTGCTCGGGCCTCGGTGCTCGGTGCTCGGGGTTCGGTGCTCGGTGCTCGGTGCTCGGTGCTCGGTGCTCGGTTCGCTAGCGACGAGGTGCTGCTGCGAGGTTCCGAGCTGCAGGCCGCGATGGATGGCTACCTGATGAGCCAGCGCGAGCGAGCCCGCGCGAAGACCGAGGGGCTGGGAACGCCGCTGCCCGACGCGGCCTTCGAGGCCGCGCCCACCAGCTTCTCCGTGCCACCCGAGCTGCTGGACGAGCCTGACGTGGCCATCCTCGACCACCCTCGCTGGGGACAGGGCATCTTCGTGGGCTACGGCGCCCTGCGCGCTGCGTTCCAGGATCCGAAGCGGGCGCTACACCCAGGGTGCCTCCATGCTCTTTGCCTCCATCCTCCGGCGTCCGGGCTTCGACTGGAGTCGCGACGGCGAGGCGCTGCTGCGGCAGCACAAGGGCAGGCACTACGATGGGCTGCTGCCCTGGGTGGTGCCGCTCCCCGAGCGGACCGCGATGGCTGCCCAGCGGCACAGAGGCATCGCCGGAGTGTGAGCGAGGTGGAGCGAAGCTCGCGGCACGGTTGACCCCGTCCTGTACCATGACTCATCCGCTCCGAAGATCCTGACTGCGGCACCATCACCGGCCTGGGCAAGCCGCCAGATCACAGCCGGGCTTGCGCTGCGGTGGCCGAATCCGGCGCCATCAGTCATGGCCAGAGCGACCACTGCCCCCCCCGCTCGCAGTTCTCCCTTGCCCCATCATCGCCCAGCACCCCGCCACCTCGTTCACCCTCGGATCAACGACGTCACGCCCAGCCCCCTCGAACAACGCGCTCCTGTCGCCCCCTCCGGGGAATGCGCCCGCATCTCCGCTGTCCCCCACAGGGAGAGGGTTCGAGGGTGCAAGGTAGCCAAAGGAGCCGTTGCAGAGTGATAATCGCGTGCGGAGGCTCCCCTCGATGCCCCGCTCCCGTTCCGCGCTCGTGTTCCTGGCCGGCTTTGGGCTCGTCCAAGCCGGGTGCGGCGAGGATCGGTCGCGATCCGAGGACACCGGCGAGCCCCCCAACTGCGCCGAAGGCCACCTTCCCGACCGCGGCTCGTGTGTGCCCGAGGCTTGCGGCGCTGGGCCTTGGGGAGACATCGAGGTGGACGACGCGACAATCTACGTCGAGGCCAGCGCGGCCGATGGCGGCGACGGGAGCGCGGAGTCCCCCTTGCGCGGCATCCAGCAGGCCATGGACCTGGCGGGAAGCCGCGGGGGCGGGCGCGTCGCCGTCGCGGCGGGGACCTACCCTGAGACCCTGCTGCTCACCACCGACCACGCCGACGTACACCTGGCGGGACGCTGCCGGGAGCTGGTGACCCTGGATGCGAGCGTAGGGGACGACAGGACCTCCGGGATCGACATCGACACCCGATTCGGCGAGGTCGAAGTTTCGGGGCTCATGGTGCAGGGCTCTCGATATCGTGGCGTCCTGGTGCACTCGGGGGTCGTGCGCCTGGAACAGCTCGGCGTGCAGGGGAGCGAGCACGCTGGGATCATGGCCTACCAGGGAACCAGCCTGGCGCCCAGCGTTGTGGTTGTTGCTGGCTGCGTGCTCGAGGACATCCACGGGCTCGGGCTCGGGGTCTACCATCCGGGTACCGAGCTCACCATGCAGGACACCGAGATCCGGGACACACTGCCCACCGATGTCACCAACTCCGGGTACGGTGTCGAGGCCAGCGGCGGTGCGAAGCTCCGGGCCGAGGGGTGCGAGCTGGTGGGCAACATTGTGATCGGACTCTACGCAGCAGGGCGGGGCACCCAGGTCACGCTGGTGGACACAGCGATCCGGAACACCCAGACCGAAGCCTATGGAAACTACGGATACGGCATCGATGTCGCGGACGAAGCTGTGCTGCTGGCCCAGGATTGCGAGCTGGTGGGCAACGCGTCGGCTGGTGTGCTGGCCCTCGGTGCCGGAACCGAGGTCGAGCTGGTGGACACCGAGATCCGGGACACTCTGTCCGATGGGAGGGGGGAGTACGGCTTCGGCATCAACGTCCACAGCGGCGCTGTGCTCCGGGCCGACAGCTGTGAGCTGAGCGGTAACACCACCGCAGGTGTCACCGTCACCAATCCGGGCGCGAAGGTCTCGCTGGTGGACACCGAGGTCCAGGGCACCGACTTCGACCGGCTCGTGGAGTTCGGAGGCGGCATCGTCGCTACGGACGGAGCGGCGCTTTGGATCCAGGGCTGCACGGTGAAGGCCAATAGAGCCGTGGGGATCGGCGCCACACAACCTGGCACCCAGGTCACGGCGGTGGACACGGTGATCCGGGACTCCTGGTTCTCCGACACAGACGTGGACGGGAGCGTGGCCCTGCTGGCCGGATCGGGCGCGGTGCTTCGGACCGAAGCTTGCGAGCTTGTGGGCAACACGGGCACGGGTGTCGGCGTTCTCGGTCCGGGCACCGAGGTCACCCTGGTGGAGACTGCGGTCCGTGACACCCGTTCCACCTGGACGGGAGAAGAAGGACACGGTGTCTCGATCGCGCAGGGCGGGACGCTGCGGGCTGAGGGCTGTACCTTCGCAGGCAGCGTGGCGCTGGGGCTCGGTGCCTGGGATGCGGGCACCGTGGTGACGCTGGTGGACACCACGGTCCTTCACACCCAGCCCGATGTTTTTGGCGAGATCGGCTTCGGCGTTCAGGTCAGTGGCGGCGCGGCGATCCGTGTCGAGGGCTGCGAGCTCCTGGGCAACACCGGATCGGGAATCCTGGCCGACGGTCTTGGCACTCATGCGCTGATACGAGACTCTTCCATCGTCGAGACCTTGGTTGGGTACGGCGAGCAGAGCGCAGCAGCAGCTGGGGTCACCGTTCAGCGGGGAGCCACCATCTCAGCGTCGGGGATGCGCGTTCAGGCCAGCGAGGGCCCGGGCCTGTACGTCCTGGGCGAGGGTGCATCGATGGTCTGCGTCGGCTGCACTCTGCTCGACAACGCCTTCGCAGCCGCAGTGGTCATCGATGAGGCGCTCCTGGAGCTGCGGGACTCCCTGATCTCGGGCACCCAGGAGGCTGGTGACATCGGTGGTGGCGTGGGGATCTACGCGGGGCAACCTTCCGAACTCGGGCCGGCCTCGCTCCTCGTCGTCGACAGCGACATCTCCGACCATCCCGTCGCGGGGGCCTGGCTCGAGGGAGCTGGCAGCTTCCGCCTCGAGGAGGTCAGGATCACTGGAGGATCCGGCGTCCCCCACGGCTCGACGACCCGCTGCGGTGACGGTGTGTACGCCACGGGGGTCGTCGCCTGGGACGGCAGTGAGGGCCTGCTCGTCGAGGCCAGCACGATCTCCGACAACCATGGTGCCGGGCTCTTGCTGGACAGCGCCTCGGCGGCACTCGCCGGCAACACATGGTCGGAAAACAACCCAGACCTGCTGGTGCAGGGCGAAGCCTGCCTCTCTCCCCGGGAGGACTGGACCGAGGCGCCCACCAGCGAGATCTGCCCCACCTGGGAACGGCCGACCTGCGGTGTGTCGTTCCGTCTTTCGGTCAGGGCTGCCGAGATCGATCCCAGCAGGCCGCCCCCTCCCTCGTTGCTCCACGCAGCTACCGCCCTGGAGCTCGCGGCCACCCACTCACGCCTCCCTCACCCGGGCTCTACAGGTTCGCAGCCATGGCGGTGGTAGATCGGGCTCGAGTCCTGGATAGGGCGCGGTGCTTTCGCACAGTCCCGGCCGGGCTCCGACGCCGGGGTGCCCTGCACGGACAGTGAGGGATCGCATGTCGTGGTGCGGCAGTCGTCATGTCCCACCGATGGCGCCCTCGTACGAGGCCAGCTCGGTGCCCAGCAGCTCCCCACCGGCGTACAGGCTGGCGCGCGCGTACGGGCCCACGGTGTTGACGCCGATGACGTCGATGGTCAGGCCACGCACAGCGCGATCGAAGCTCAGCTCCAGCTCCTCTTGGTAGGTGGGCACTCCCGAGTCCGGAACGGTCGCCGCGACGTTGGGCGGAGAGTGACCAAACCAGGCCTCGTTGAAGGTGACGGCTTGGACGGCGTAGCCGGACTCCGTGGCGAAGTGCACACCGGCGTATTGGTCCGTCACCACCTCGCCGTCGTCCAGGTCGTCGAAGTCGATGTGCTTCGCGCTCCAGCTGGGTGGGTCCTCGGGGTCGTCGCTGTCAGGCCGGCTGTCGCGATCGTCTTGGCTTTCGTTGGTGAGCTTGTCCCCGAAGCAGGCCACGGAGAGCAGGGAAGCGAGGGCTCGAATTCCAGCCACCCTGCGTTGCTCGCGGAGCACGCCGTGGTTCCGCACAGGGGCCTCACTCGAGGCTCTCAGCCACCAGACGGCGGAACCACCGGTGCCCTGGATCCGCGTGCACCCGCGGATTCCAGAACAGGCCCAGGGTGAACATCGGCAGCTCGAGCTCACGTGGCAACTCCAGGATCCGCAGGGCCACGCGCGACCGCATGAACTCGAGCAGACGGCGAGGCGCTGTGAGGACCAAGCTCGACGAGGCCACCACCAGCGGAGCCGCCACGAACGAAGGGATGGTGGTCACGATCCGGCGGTCTCGTCCCAGCGCGGCCAGCCGCCCATCGACGATCCCCGCGGGATCGCCGCGGGGGCTGATCAACAGGTGGGTGAACGCGCAGTAGCTGTCCAGGTCCAGGGTCTCCCCGACCCAGGGGTGGTCCCGCCTGATCGCCACGGCCAAGCCGTCCTCGACCAGCTTGCGACGCTTCAGGGCAGCCGGCGCTGACCGCATGCTCCCGAGCACCAGCTCCACGTCGTCGTCCTTCGAGGTCTGGCCGGGGTCCCCCTGGCGCAAGGGCAGGAGCTGGACATCCACCCTCGGGGCTTCGCGCTCCAAGCGCGGCAGCAAGCCGGCGAGGACCATCGCGGCGTAGTGATCGGGCATGGCCACGCGGAAGCGGCGCCGGGCGGTCATCGGATCCCACACAGCGGGCGACTCCAGTACCGCCTCCAGCCTGGCCAACGCTTGGCGCAGGGGTTCGGCGAGGGCCGCCGCTCGGGGGGTCGGGGCCACTCCCCCTGCCTTTCGGACAAACAACGGATCGCCGAGCACCTCCCGCAGGTGCGTCAGCTGATGGGACAGCGCCGGCTGGGACAGGCCCAGCTTCCGGGCGGCCAGGGTGACGTTGCCGGTGCTGGAGATGGCGTCGAGTGCGCGCAGGTGGTGTAGACCGAGGCGGTCGAGGGTCGAGCGAGTATCATTCGTGATC
>CAZHIK010000301.1:0-9301 GCA_964532635.1 uncultured Enterobacterales bacterium | reverse complement strand
ACCAAGGGCCAGGACCAGTACGGGGTGGGCAACATCTACCCCCACCCGGGCCGGCCCATCCCCTACAGCGTGGGTGAGCAAGGTCAGTACATCGAGGTCATCAAGGCCAACATCCGCGAGGCGGCCGCGTCGGGTGAGCCGGTCTCGAGCATGTCCCACAAGATGGACAAGGTCATGGCCATCGTGGACGTGCAGCCGGGGGACGTGGTGGCCGACATCGGCAGCGGCACCGGCTTCCTGCCCCTGTGGATGCTCGAGCACGACCTGCCCTTCGAGCGGGTCTACGCGGTGGACCACAACCCCCTGGCCCTCGAGCTGATGGCCTACATGCTCGACCAGGCCGGCTTCGCCGACGAGCCGCGTGTGGTCCCCGTCCAAGCCGACAGCAAGCTGGTGGAGCTGCCCCCTGCCTCGTTGGACAAGGTGGTGATCCTGGACCTGTTCTTCGTGCTCCAGGGCGAGAGCCCGGAAGGCCCCCCGCCCCCCATCGGCAACGTGGGTTCCGGCGACGCCTCCACCGACGACAGCCCCGACAAGGCCACCTGGCTCCGGAGCGTGGCGGCGTGCATGGCGCCCAGCGCCCGGCTGTACGTTATCGAGACCGCCAAGCAGACCAAAGACATCGTGGACGAGCTGCCCGGCTTCCGAACCATCAGCAAAGAAGTCGGCTTCCGCGACGGTCAGTTCATACGCGCGCTCGTGTTCGAGGTCGAAACCCCGTGATCACCTACTGGCTACCCCTGCTGCTCCTGGTCTCCTGCAACGAGGAGCCCGCCCCGCCGCCGACACCCGAACCCGAGCCGGTGGTGGCCAAGCTCGCCGCGCCACCGCCCATCGGAAACCAGGGCGGCGCCGTGTCCGCGCCGCTCCCCGCCGACATGCCCCTGCCCACCGCCGAGGACCTCCTCCACGTCACGGTCCACAAGCTGGTGCTGGGCCTGAAGCTCGAGGACAGCTACCCCCGGGTGGTGGAGCAGGTGGACCGCGTCACCACCGTGACCACCCCCTCCCACACCAACGAGGTGCGGGTCCGCACGCCGGGCAACCTGATGTCCGAGACCGAGAAGCGCTTCGGAGATCGCCTCGACGTCGAGGAGGTGGTGGCGCTGATGGGCATCGAGCCGGGCATGCGGGTGGCTGACATCGGCTGCGGTGGCGGCCGCTTCGCCTTCCCCATCGCCAGCGCGGTGGGCCCCGACGGCCTGGTGTACTGCATCGATCTGGACGCCACCGCCATTCGCTTCGCCCGCGAGCGGGCCCTGGAGCAGGGGGTCACCAACCTGCAGCTGGTCCACGCTCCCTTCGCCAACACCCTGCTCGAGCCCGGCTCCGCGGATCTGGCCCTGCTGTCTGATGTCCACGCCTTCGCCCGCCCCGACATCCAGGAAGACGAGCACGCCCTGGCCAGCCTGGCCAGCTTCTACGCCTCCATCCACCAAGGCCTGGCCCCCGACGGCCGCATGGTGATGATCGAGGCTACCAGCAACGGGCGGCGCGTCACCGGCGAGCAGATCGAGGCCCAGCTCGAGGGCTGGGGCTTCCGCGTGGTGCAGAAGCGAGGCGAGATGATGCCCACCCACCACTTCATGGTGCTCGAGCCGGTGCGCTAGGGCTGGTCCAGCGAGCCCGCCTCGAGCAGGTCGGCGGCCAGGGCACCGCCGATGACCGCCTGGGCTCCGTCGTCCGGGTGCCAGGGATCCCGGGGCTGGTTGCGCTGGGCCTGGATGGGCCCCTGATCCTCGAGCACCGGGCGCAGGTCGGTGTAGGCGATGCCCTGCTCGTCCAGGAAGCCACGGATGCGGGCCTCGACCTCCCGGGCGCCCACGTCTCGGGCGTCCATGGGCACCGTGGCCTCGGGATGATCGAGATCCGAGTGCAGGTAGGGGAACAGCGCCACCCACAGCTCGAAGCCGTGCTCCCGCCCCAGCTCGGCCATGCGGGCGATGCAGTGCTCGGCGGGATCGGACTGGATGCGGCGCTCTGGGGTGCGGCCCACGTTGGCGGCCCCCAGGCGCAGCAGGGTCATGGTGAGCAGCCTGGAGCGCAGGACCCAGCCGGGGAACTCGTGCACGCTCTGGGCGTGAAAGCGCACCCGCCCGTCGGGCAGGGGCAGGATGGTGGCGCTCACGGCGTAGTCGTTCAGGCAGAACTGCAACACCACCAGCTCGGGATCGAAGGCCAGCCCCCCCTCCTCGAGCACCCGCAGCTCGCTGCAGCTGTCGTAGCCGGGCACCCCGCCGTTCCAGACCACGACTCGCTCGTCGAGCCCCTGGTTCAGGCCGGCGGCCATGGTGTTCACCCAGCGACGCTGATCTGCGATGCTGTCCCCCAGCACCAGCACCCTCCGATCTCCCCAGGCCGGTGCGCCCCCGAACGGTACGAAGCCGGCGTCGTTGCGACCGCAGGTGCCTGGGATGGGCTCGTAGCCTCGGGTCATGGAGGGCCGGTAGCAGGCGGTGCCATCCTCGCTGGGGGCGGACTGGCCCGCGTCGGGATCCATGGTGACGTGCTGGGCCCGAGCCCACAGCTCTCCGACCACCAGGCCTGCCAGCAGCAGGGCGCTCGCGGGCACCAGGGAGAAGACCAGCCGCTTGGCCAGACGGGCCATGGACGCACACTCCAGGGAGGGCTCATGATATTCCATCCGGAGATGCGCCCCCTCCTCCCCCTGGCTGGAACGCTGTTCCTCGGCTGTACCGAAGCCGAGACCCAGGCCCAGGCCCACGGCACCTGGGGCTGCACCACCACCGCCGAGACGCAGGCCGGCTTCGAGCCGGGCCAGGGGGTGACGGTGCGCGGCACGGCCGCCTACGCCGGGCTGGCCACCGGCCCCCTGCTCCTCGAGGTGGTGGTCCCCGACGACAGCGGCCACCCGCGCATCGCCCACCACGCGCGCTGCGAGTACCACGGCGACTTCCGGATCGAGCTACCCCCCGAGCTCGGCGCAGCCCACATCGTGGCTGTGGTGGACCCGGGCCAGGACGGGCCCAGCGCGGGGGACCCCATGGGGGTGACCACCGAGCCCTTCACAGTCAAGCGCGCGCCGGTACAGGGCGTGTGGATCGACGTGCAGGACGGCGTGGATCTCGGCGCCTACGATCCCGTCTCACTGATGCGCTCCGCGGGGCGCGGCCGGTGATCCGCGCCCTGTCACTGATGGCGCTGGTGGGCTGCGGCTCCAGCGCGCCCCCTCCGGGCATGGTGCGGATCGAGGGCGGTGCCGTGCGGGTCCTGCCCGACGAGGACCCGGTACAGGTGGCGCCCTTCCTCGTGGACCGGGCCCTGGCCGCCGAGGGCGAGGGACCCCTGCGGGGGCTGAGCTGGGACCAGGCCCAGGCCCGCTGCGCCGAGCGCGGCCTGCGCTTGCCCACCGACGCCGAGTGGCTGCGAATGACCCAGGATCAGGCGGAGCTGGAGGCCCTGACCGGGGTGCTCTTCCAGTGGACCACCACCCCGTACGCGACGCCCCCCGGCGAGCCCACCGCCCCGGAGATGAAGGGCGAGCGCCGCGTGCTGCGGGGCTCCTGCTGCCCCTTCACCCCCGCCTGGAGCGCCCCGGAGCACCGCGCGGCCTATCCCCGGGATCGGGGCTCCCACTGGATCGGCCACCGCTGTGCGGGTCCGGTCGGCCGCGGAGACCCCAACCTGGAGCGGGACGGTGAGCCGGCTCTGCCTCCCGCGGCCATCGACGAAGGCGAGGCCGTGCGCCAGCTGCTGGCCGGGCTGTACGGCCCCGATCGCGCCCCCACCGATCCCGACGTGCGCTCACTGATCGACGCGCTCGAGCCAGGCGCCACCGTGGCGGACATCGGCTGTGGCCTGGGCGCGCTGGCCCTGCAGCTGCACCAGGCCGTAGGTCCCGAGGGTCTGGTCTGGGCGGTGGACGTGGACCCCGAGGTGCTGGCCTTCGCCAAGACCCTGGCCGAGCACGAAGGAGCCGGCTCGGTGCACACCGTGCTGGCCCAGCCCGACGACGCCAGCCTGCCCCCCGACAGCTGCGATCTCGTACTGCTGTACGACATGGCCAACAGCCTGCGGCCAGAGGATCTGCCCGGCTTCTCCTCGAGCCTGGCCCGCGCCGTGGCTCCCGGTGGGAGGCTTGCGGTCTACCACCTTCCCGGCCCACCGCCACCCACCGTGGTGCTCGAAGCCCTCGAGGCCCGAGGGCTGACGCTGGAGAAGGCGATAGGTGATCCCACCAGCAATCCCAAGGATCCCGAACAGAGAGCAGATAAGCTCTGGATCTTCGTCCGCCCGTGAGGACCGAGCCCCTGGCCTCCGCCCAAGCCCGCCTCTGCGTCGCCGTCCTGGCCCTCTGCCTGGCGCAGGGCTGCGACCAGCCAGAGCCCGAACCTCCCTCCGCTGTTCCGGCCGTCCAGAGCCAGCGGCCCAAGCAGACCCACAGGCCCGACGCTCCCGACCGTCAGCCGCCACCGCCCGACATCCGTGAACCCGGACCACCCGTGGACAGGGTGCCAACCGTGGCCCGCGAGCACCCCGGTGACTGGGTCCAGATCAGCGCCGGAGGCTCCCACACCTGCGCGCTGGACGACAAAGGCGCAATCCACTGCTGGGGACGTTCCACCGAAGGCCAGACCACCGTGCCTCCGGGCCGCTACACCCAGGTCAGCGCAGGGGGCACTCACAGCTGCGGGCTGCGGGAGGATGGAACCGCCGCTTGCTGGGGGGACGACTGGAAGGGAGCGGCCTCCCCACCGTCGGGTCGTTTCCTCCAAGTCAGCGCAGGGCTGGACTACAGCTGCGGGATTCACGAGGACAAGAGCCTGGCCTGCTGGGGCTGGAACGCACAGCAACAGGCCGAACCACCGAGCGGCAGCTTCGTTCGGGTCGAGGCCGACTTCGGCACGGCCTGCGCCGTGGGGGTCGACGGCCACGCCGTGTGCTGGGGCGACCGGACCGAGGGGGTGCACCGCGTGCCTGACAGCACCTTCGAGGAGTTGAGCTCGGGCCAGTGCCACGCCTGCGGGCTGCGTCAGGACGGCACTATCTCCTGCTGGGGATGCGCCAACAACCACACCAACGAGCCCCCTTCCGGGTCGTTCACCGCTGTGTCCTCCGGCTACCTCTACAGCTGCGCTCTCCAGCATGACGGGCAGCCCGACTGCTGGGGGCACCCCGCCACCGGCGCCACCGCTGCTCCGCGCGCCACCCTGACCAGCCTCGACGCCGGCTTTTACCACGCCTGCGGCCTCACTCCGGAGCGCGCCATCGTGTGTTGGGGCTGGAACGACGAGGCCCAGGATCCCGCCCTGCAGCTCACCCGCACCGAGCGTTCGTCCAGCGGGGGGCGGGCGGCTGCCGGTGACGAGCTGCGCTACGGCACCACCTGCCCCTACGAAGGCCTGGGCTTGATCTACCTGCGCCAAGAGCGCACCGAGCTGGCCCAGGGCTACCTCGAAGAAGCCGTAGAGCTGCGGGACGGAGTGGAGATGAGCAAGTACCACGCCCTGGCGGGGCTCTACGTCGAGCAGGGACGCCTGGACGAAGCCCAGGCGCTCCTGGACAAGGCCATGGAGCTGCACCGGGCCCAAGGCACCGCCAACAACCCGGCCAACATCGGCCCCATCACCGAACTGCTCGAGCGCATCGAGCGGGAACGCCAGCACTAAGGGCCCGGATGCGCTGTCTGCTCCCCATCGCTGTCGTGCTGACCGGCTGCTACTTCCAGAAACCCACTGACGAGCTCGACGGCGACCTCGCCAACAGCAAGCACGTCGACGGCGTGCCCGCAGCCGAAGGCCACATCCCCCTGAGTCAACACGCGCCGCCAGTGCAGGTTCGAGGCGCCCAGGTCCAGCTCAGCGGACGCGCCAGCTACGGTGGCGCCGCCAAGGGCAGCCTGCGGGTGGACGTGCTGCGGAGTGAGGATGAGGACGGCAACGGCGCCCGCATGCTCAGCTCCACCGCGGTGGAAGCCGACGGCAGCTGGCGGCTCGAGGTCCCGGCCCGCGTCGGCCGGATCAACCTGTGCGGCTACCTGGATCGGGACGACAACGGCCCTTCCTCGGGAGAGCCCAAGGTGATCCTGATCGAAGCGGCCAAGGTGAAGGACGATCCCATCGCCGAGCTCGAGCTGGTGCTGCAGGACGACTGGGATCAGCTCCACCCCGAGACCCTGAAGGACCAACACCTGGCTCCGGCCCAGGTCGGCCCCCAACCCCACCCGATAGAGCAGAGCACCCCATGAGCGAGTCCGGCGCGGGCTGGAAGAGCTGGCTCCGAGGTCGGCGTCTGGAGCTGCTGCTGGCCCTGATCCTCGCCGCCCTGGTGGTGGGTCTGCACATCGGCATCACCTCGAGCCACCCGCTGGACCGAGTGATCTGGTCCGACTTCCAGGGCTCCTACCTGGATCCCCTGGGGGGTGAGGCCGACGCCCACCTGGACCGCCTGCTGGCCCTGGATGCCCTGCGGGGCGAAGGCGGCCCCATCGCGCGAGTCCTTGGAGCGCTGGAGACAGGCGACCGGGCCTACCCACCCCTCAATCCGTTCACCGCGGCCATGTGGAACCTGCTGGTGGGGCCTGGGATCGTGGCCACCCTGCTGCTCAACCTGGGCTGGCTGGCCCTGCTGCTGGGGGCAGTCCACGCCACCACTCGCCTGGTGGGCGGAGCCCGGGCGGGCTGGATCGCAACCCTGTTGGCCCTGGCCTGCCCCGTGCTGCTGGGCCCCACCCGCCAGCTGCACCACGACGTGCCCATGGTGGCCCTGCTGGCCCTGTTCGGCCTGCTCCTGCTGCAGGTGGTGCGCACGAGTGTGCCCGGCTGGGCCGTGGGGGCCGCCCTCGCGGGGGGCCTGGCCCTGGTGTCCAAGTGGGAAGCCTCGGCGGGGCTGCTCAGCGCCAGCGCAGGCGCGGCGCTGCTGGCCCTCATGCGCCCGCGGAAGCTGCGGACACTGGCCCTTGTGGCCGGCGCCCTGGCGGGCTGTATGCTGCTGGCCTGGCTCTACCAGCTGCTGGTGCCCTCCCACAGCCTGACCACCCGGCCCGAGCTGGCCTTCCTGATGGACCCGCTGGAGCTGGGCCGCTCCTTGCGCCTGCTCGATCCCGGCCCCAGCCCCCTGGACGGCCCTCCCCCTCGGCCCGAGTACTCCGGCCTCGGTGCCTTCGTGTACCGCTGCCTGTTCTACGTGGAGTCGGTGCCCGCGGCCTCGGTGGGGGTGCTGGCCACCGTGGTGTTGCTGGTCGGGCTGGGCATGTCGCTGCACCGGGAGGTCCGCCGCTTCCTGCCCTTCGGACTGGGCTGGGGGCTGGCGGCCTTTGGAACCATCGCGGTGACCGTGGACGGCTTCTGCGACGACCGCTTCGTCCACTACTTCCTGCTGCCCTGGCTGGTGCTGGCGGGTGCTGGCCTGGCCCGCCTGCCCTGGCGCCGCACCGTGCTGGCTCTGGTGGCGCTGGTCTGCGGGCTACAGGTCTGGGATGCCAGCCTGACCCCCTCCCCTCTGCCGGGCGCACCGTTCATGTGGATGGAGCGACCCTCGGTGTACTACCCCGACTATCGTGAGATCGCGCTGCGACCGGGGGCCCCCTTCGGTCACACCAGCTGGCACCGCATGCAGGACCGCGTGCCCGCTCCGCGAGAGGCGGTGCAGGGCGCCCTGGAAGATCTTGCCGCCATGAAGCCACGCGCCGTGGTGCTGGCACCCAGCTGCCAGCTGATCTGTGGCTCCTCCAACCTCTGGCTGGTGGAGAACCAGCTCGGTGGAGACATCCTCGCGGCGCCCCTCGGTCTGGACGCGGGCCTGCCCCATCGCGTGGGCACCGCCTCGGCCCGCTGCAGCGAAGCCCAGCGCGACGATCGCCTCGAGGTCTTCATGGGGCCGGGGACCGTGTTCGTGATGGACGGGGACCAGCTGGGCACGCCCCCGGACCCCCAGCGCGTGGACTGGCAGCAGGAGGCCTGCGGGTACCAGGCCGCGCTGGGCGCGGGCACCATGCCCCGCGTCCTGGGACAGCGCGCTGTCCCCGGTGGCAGCCTGTACTACGTGGGCTGGCTCGCTCCGGACGCCCGCACTCCCGCACCGGCGGACAGCGATGTCCCCTGACCTTCCCTCCCGCTGGCCCAAGCTGGCCTTGGCCGCAGGAGGCCTGCTGCTGGCCTTGGGTGGGCTGTGGCTGGCCAGCCGGGGGGTCGAGGAGCTCGAAGAGCGCAACGTGGTCCGGACCACTCGCCCCGACGACCGGGTGCAGTTCGTGGACGAGGCCATCTTTCGCCGCGAGGGCGAGCACTGGGTGACCACGCCCTACGCCCACGGCTTTGCCGTGCCCAGCCGCTTCGCCGCGGACAAGGGCGAGCGCTGGCGCATGTTCGCCATTGGCGGCAGCTTCATGATGGGCACCCCCTACGTGGACCAGGCCCACGGCGAGGAGCGCCCCGGCGGCATCCCCGGCTTCCTGCGCGCCCAGCTGGCGGCGGTGGCTCCCCAGGAGATCGAGCTGATCAACCTTGGGGCTGGCGGACAGGACTCCCACCGGGTGCGGCGCCTGACCGAGGTCGCCCTGGAGCACCAGCCCGATGCCCTGCTGGTGGCCAGCTGCAACAACGAGGGTGTGCTGGCGCCTTCGCGCCTGCGGGAGCTGCTCCACCGGCAGGGCGGCTACCGCCTGCTGTCCAGGCTGCTCACCGATCCCTCGGATGCCGATCGCTCGCTGCACACCCCCCAGGACCCGGACCTCGACGCGGTAAGGGAGCAATACCGCGGCAACCTGGCCGCCATCGCCGAGGCTGCCAGGGAGGGCGGCGTGCCCCTGTTCCTGGCCACCCTGCCCCAGAACCTGCGCTACACCGGGCTGGAGCGCGGCCACGCCATTCAGCCGGGCCAGTTCCACGAACCCGGCGAAGATCCCTGCGTGGCGCCGGCCCGGGACCTGATGGAGCGGGGCCGGCCCGCGGAGGCCCTGGAGGCCTTGGAGGGCTGCGACCATGTGGCCGATGCCCTGCGCTGGGCCGGGCTGGCCGAGCTGGAGCTGAGCCGGTCCGAGCGGGCCCGCGCCCACCTGGAGCAGTCCCTGGAGCTTGCCCCCCGCAACCGCTGTCGCAGCAGCTTCGAGGACATCGTGCGCGAGATCGCCGAGCAGCCCGGCGTCCACCTGGTGGACCTGCAGCGCGCCGCCGAGGCCGCCAGCCCCGAAGGCATCCCAGGCGAGGAGCTGTTCTTGGACAGCTGCCACATGAGCTGGCGGGGCTACGGCCTGATGGCCGAGGAGGCTGCACGCGTCATCCTGGACAACGGAAGTGGTTCTCGCGGAGCCGCTGGCGCCAGCGCACTGCCCCCCCTCGAC
>CAZHIK010000300.1:0-9320 GCA_964532635.1 uncultured Enterobacterales bacterium | reverse complement strand
GATGGTCCCCCGTGGCTGCTCCGCAGCGGGCCCTGGCCCTATGCACAGCCCCCCGCCCCCCCCAGCCTGGGCCCCCTACGGGTGCGCCCGCCACCCGACCAGGTCCAGCCTCCACCCCAGCGCGATCTGGTGCTGCCCACAGCGCGCAGCTTCGAGGCCGAAGCCCTGGCCTGGAACGGTCCCCTGCCCGCCCCGGACCCCGTGCCACCGCCTCCTCTTGGCACGGGCGCCAAGATCCCGCCCTCCTCCGGCGCCCCTGGCGGGATCCCCCCACCCACCGTGATCGAAGGTCACGACTACGACGAAAAGCAGGCCCGTAAAGCGTTCGCCCGCTTCGCTGGGGCCCACGAGGCCACCTGGCCCGAGCTGCAGGCGGCATACCAGCTGTCGGAGGTCGGTGCCTACGACCTGGCGGGTGAGATGGTGGCGAAGATCTACGACGAGATCGAGCAGGGCAAGCGCGGGCGCGGCCCCAGGGCCGCGCAGGTGGCGGGGATAGACATGCGGCTGAGCGCCTGGCGGGAGCTGTTCATGTTCTGCCGCGCCTGGCACCTGGTGTCCCGCTTCGGCATGGGCCTGGACAAGTACACCGATGACCCGCAGCAGCAGCGCCAGGCGTTGGCGCTGGCCTACCCCGCGGCCTTCCCGGAGCACGTCTGGGGCGCGGGCCGCACACACGACATCGATCCGCTGCTGGTGCTCGCCGTGATGCGCCAGGAGAGCCACTACCGCTCGTGGGCGGTCTCCAGCGCCGATGCGCAGGGCCTGATGCAGATCCTTCCGGTCACCGGCGCCGGGGTAGCCCGGGACCTCGGACAGGCCAGCTACTCCCCCCGCGACCTGATGGACCCGGCGACCAATATCGACTTCGGCAGCTGGTACCTGCGCCAGCTCATCACCCGCTTTCGCGGCGCCGTGCCCCTGGCTGTCGCCGCCTACAACGCCGGCCCCCAGGCCTCGGCTGCGTGGCTGGGGGCCCAGGAGCAGGGCGTGCCGGTGGACGACTGGGTCGAGATGATCCCCGTGAGTGAGACCCGAGACTACGTGCGCCGCGTGATGGGTTTCTACCACCTCTACACCCAGGTCCACGGGCCCCAGGGCGCCCGTGTGGCCCTCGGCCTCGTCCCCCCCGGCGACGATCCCACCGTGATCGACTACTGACATGTCCTGGAGAACCACCATGCTTCCCCTCCGCTGGCCCCTGACGCTCGTCGCCGCCCTGCTCATCGCTGGAGCCTGGGCCGGGCGCAAGGCCCGCCAGGACGCCGAGCCCACGCCCGAACCCGTCGAGGCCCCACAGCCCAGCCCCGACGAGAGCACACCACCGGCCCAGACCCAGGTCGCGCCCTCCCCAGACCAGGTCCACGGCGGCCCGCTGTTCCCGAAAGGCCTGCCCATGGCCACCCTCGAGCTGCCCGAAGGTCTGGCCAACCCCACCGCCCAGAACTGCGCCGCCTGCCACGGGGCGCTCCACGACCAGTGGGCCTCCAGCGCCCACGCCACGGCGTGGCAGGGTGAGCGCTGGCGCCAAGCGGTCAGGGACGCCAGCTCGACGGAGGAGTGCCAGGCCTGCCACCTGCCCTTCGCGGCCCAGCATGCCCTTCGTGTCACCCACCTCGCCGAGGGCGCCGCCGACGCACCCCAGCACGCCACCAACCCAGACTGGAGCCCCAGCCTGCAGCGCGAAGGGGTCACCTGCGCTGCGTGCCACCTGCGTGAGGGCCGAGTGCTCGGCCCCCGGGGCACGGGCGATGCCCCCCACCCGGTGTCGCAGAGCGCAGATCTGGCCTCCCCCACCCTGTGCGCAGCCTGCCATCAGCTCCAGTGGCCCGAGGCGGAGATCGCCTGGTACGACACCTACGGCGAGTGGTATCGCTCGCCTTACCGGGAGGCCGGTGTGCGCTGCCAGGACTGCCACATGGCGCCCCAGGCGGGCCCCGTGACCACCGGCCGCTTCGCGTCCCACCCCGGCCACGCCGTGGCCGCCGATCCTTCTCGGGCTGTGAGCGTGCTGCTCGAGCTCGACAGCCCCAACGTCACCCGCGGCACCCCCTTCTTCTTTCGCATCCGACTCCAGAACACCGGCGCCGGCCACGCCTTCCCCACCGGGCAGCCCGGTGAGGGCTACCTGCTCCGGGCCGTGGTGGTGGACACCGACGGCGAAGCCATGCACGACCCATTGGAGCACACCTTGGTGCGAAAGGTGCAGCCAGAGCCGCCTTTCGCGCTGGTCGAGGACACGCGCATCCCCGCCCGTGGCGAGCTGCTGCTCGAGCACGAAGCCACAATCCCAGCGAAGAAGCCCGCCGGTGCCACCCTCCTGCGGGTTACCATCTCCGACCAAGGCCAAGAGCTTCCGCTCTTGACTCGCTCCTTCCCGGTCACCGTCATCTAGACCCAGCCCCCGCACTGGTGAGCCATGAGCTACTTCCACGCTTGCACGGACGTCGGCTGCAGCCGACCCCACAACGAGGATGCCTTCCTCCGTGATCCCGAACACGGCGTGTTCGTGGTAGCCGACGGCGTGGGCGGACGCGCCGCGGGCGAGGTCGCCAGCGCCATCACGGTGGAGACCTTCTCCCAAGCCGCGGCCATGCTCCAAGAAGCCGTGCTGCACTACGCCGAGAACCCCACCCTGGCCAACCGCAACTATGCCCTCGAGGCCCTGGACGAGACCTGCCAGCAGGCCAGCCGCCGGGTGTTCGAGGCGGCCGAAGCCCGCAACCTGCGCGGCATGACCACCACCGTTGTGGTCACCGCGGTCGGTGGCGGCTGGGCCTTCGTCGCTCATGTGGGCGACTCCCGCGCCTACCTGCTACGCGACGGCGAGGTCCGCCAGCTGTCGGAAGACCACTCCATGGTCAACGAGCTCGTGCGCTCCGGCCAGATGACCCTCGAGGAAGCGCAGCGCTCCCGCTACCGCAACGTCATCACCCGCGCGGTGGGACTGCACCCCACGGTCCAGCCCGACCTGCTCGCCATCGAGATGCTCCCGGGCGACCGCATCCTGCTCAACACCGACGGCCTGTCCGACGTCGTCGGCGAAGACCGCATCGCCCAACTGGGCACCATGCCCGACATCCGCGAAGCGGCTGAAGCCCTGCTGCGCGAAGCCCTCGACAATGGCGCCCCCGACAACGTCACCCACGTCCTGCTCGAGCCGGAAGCCAGCCCCCAGGCCGGCGCCGCAATCGCCCGCGCCCAGATCATGGAAGACCTCTTCCTCTTCCGTGATCTGCCGTTCCACGCCCGCCTGCGCGTCAGCCGCATCTGCGACGAGCTGTTCTACACCCCCGGCCAGGTCATCCTCGAGCAGTCCCAACCCGGCAACACCATGTACGTCGTGGTCCAGGGAGAGGTCACCGTCTCCCGCGACGGCGTGGAGCTGGCCCGCCTGGGCCCCGGCGAGCACTTCGGCGAGATCGCCCTGGCCGACCAGCAGCCGCGCTCCGCCACCGTCACCGGCGCCGCCTTCGGTTCCCTGATCACCATCGGTCAGGCCCAGGTGCTGGAGTTCTGCCGCCGCGAGCCCGAGCTGGGCAACCAGATCCTCTGGAAGCTGCTGCGCACCCTGGCCCGCCGCCTGCGCGAGACCAACGCCCTGGTGGCCGGCAAGAGCTAGCCGCGCTCAGCGCCCGAAGCCCATCTCTCGCTGGAGGTCCTGGTAGACCCTGGTCCAGCGTCCGCTACGATCCCGGAGCACGACCGGGGGCATGGGGCGCTCGGTGATGCCTTCGTCGGCGTGGCCGGCGACGTACAACGCCAGGGAAGCCGGGCGCCCCGAGCGGAACCAGACCTGCCACCAGGCCTCGAGGGCCAGGCCCGCTCGCTGGATGGCCTGGCGCGGGCGAGGATCGGCGGCGGCGTGGACCAGGGCCACCCGGCCGCCGGGTGCCAGAGCGCGCTGAGCCGTAGCCATGTAGTCGAACACATCCCCCCGCAGCTCGAGCCTCGCCCCCGCCCGCTGAGGCACGGGCGAGGCCACGCCCCGACCTTCGGGGATGTACGGCGGGGAGCAGGTGATGAGGTCGAAGGCCCCGTGCTCGGTCACGGAGTCGGGATCCCGGAGATCCCCAAGCCGGGCCTCCACCCGATGCTCGAGCCCATTGAGGGCCACACTGCGGACCGCCAGTTCATGGCTGACGCGCTGGGCCTCCACCTGGACGAGCCTGGCTCCCGGCGGCAGGTGCCACAGCGCCATCAGGCCTACCGAGCCGATGCCGGCGCCCAGGTCGAGCAGGCGCAGCGCCCGGGGTCGCGCCCGCAGGGCCGACCAGGCGCAGAGCTGATCGTCGGCCGAGAAGCGATGCCCGCGAGCCAACTGGAGCACTCGCCAAGTGCCCACCAGCCTGTCGAGGGTCTCCCCGGGGCCCGGCTCGAGGGCGCTCACGACGGCGACGGACCGCCTGCGCCCAGGGCGCGGCAGACCAGGGGTAGCACGCGCTGCTGGATCACCTCGTCGATGTGGCCCGGGAGCACCACCCCGGCCGCGCGCTCGTGACCGCCGCCGCCGGGGTGGAGGGTGGCCGCGAGGGAGCAGACGTTGGTGCCCCCGCGGGATCGCAGGGAGAGCTTGACCTGCGGATCGGCGTCGCTACCGCGCTCGACGGCCAGGATGGCCACGTCGACACCCTGGACGTAGAGCAGCTGGTCGACGATGAAGTCGAGATCACCCGACTCGGCGCCTACCGCCTCGAGAATGGAGCGATGGACCGCACCCACCACCAGACGATCGTCGGCGTGGAAGCTGGCACCGTGCAGCGCGTGCCCCAGCAGCAGCAGGCCAGCCTTGCGGCGCTCGCAGGCGGTGCGCACCACGATGGAGCTGTAGCCCGCTCCCGCTTCCACCAGCTGTGCGGCCAGGCGCAGGGTCTGGGGGCTGGTGTTGTTGTGTCGGAAGCCGCCGGTGTCGTAGGCGATGCCGGTGAGCAGGTGCCGGGCGAGGGCGGGATCGATGTCGACCCCCCACGCCTCGAGCACCTCGTAGACCAGCTCGGCAGTGCTGGCGCAGTCGGCATCCACCAGGGCGAGGTCGTAGCCCGCGCCGGTGGTGGAGCGGTGGTGGTCGATGACCGCAGAACGGCGGGCCTGGGCGAACACCGGCGCGATGGCATCTGACAGCCTGCGCCGATCGCCGTCGAGAACCACGGCCAGATCGAAGGGGCCTTGGACAGCGGCGTCGGGCAGACAGGCATCGACGCCGGGCAGATCGCGGTAGCGCCAGCCCACCTCGGCGGCCACCACCAGCTCGGCCGAGCTGAGCCGCTGGAGCGTCTGCGACAGCGCGAGACAGGCGCCGATGCTGTCGCCATCGACATCCTTGGGGCCGGTGATGAGCACGCGTTCGGAAGCGCGCGTCAGCTCGAGGAGAGCCTGGGCGAACTGCGACGCGGGGGTACTCGACATCGAAACGACCTGGTGCGAGGAAAAGGCGGCAATGTAACGAGTCCAGGAACCCGCGCCCGCCCTCGATGACCGCATCTTCGGGATATCGCGCCGGTGGACGGCCCCGGGGGCCCCGGATAGGCTCCGCCCCTTCATGAAGCAGAGGAATATTCCGTGGTAAACGACCAGAACGACCAACACGAGCCCGGGCAGGACGAGCAGGCTGCAGACGAGCAGACCGCCCCCGAGGCCACAGAGACGAACCCCGAACCCCAGGCCGAGCAGGAAGCCGCGCCCGAAGCAGACGACAAGCCCGCCGTTCCTCCCCAGGACGACGAGGAAGCGAGTTCCGACGACCTCGAAGACGCGGCATCGAGCGACGACGACGACGACGACACCGACGAGGTGGACGCCACCGACAGCATCGACACCGACAAGCCGGAGGCCTCGGACGACTCGGGCGACGCCGAAGAGCAGCCCACCCGTATCGGCGACTACATGTCCGACCGCGCCTTCCGCGACTTCCCCCTGGACGCCGAGATCCTCAAGGGCCTCGAAGACCTGGGCTACGAGCAGGCCACCCCGGTCCAGGCCGCCACCATCGAGCCCGGCCTGGCGGGCAAGGACCTGCTGGTCCGCGCCAAGACCGGCACCGGCAAGACCGCGGCCTTCGGCCTGCCCATCATCGCTCGCACCGAGTCCGGCAGCCGCAAGGTCAACGCCGTGGTGCTCACCCCCACCCGCGAGCTGGCGCTGCAGGTGGCCGAGGAGATCACGGGCATCGCCAAGTACAAGGACCTGCGTGTCTGCACCCTCTACGGCGGTGTGGCCATCGGTCCCCAGGCCGACGCGCTGGAGGATGGCGTGGAGATCGTGGTCGGCACCCCCGGCCGCATCCTCGACCACCTCCGCCGCGGCACCCTCGACCTGTCCTCCGCCGGCATCGCCTGCCTGGATGAAGCCGACGAGATGCTCTCGATGGGCTTCCTGGAAGACGTCACCAAGATCCTCAAGCAGTTCCCCAGGGACCCCAAGCCCCAGGTGCTGCTGTTCAGCGCCACCGTGGCCGAGAAGGTCAAGGGCCTGGTCCGCAAGTTCCTGAAGGATCCTGTCGATCTCATCCTCTCCACCGACACCGACAAGGTCGAGGGAATCCGCCACGTCCTGTACGAGACGGACATCAACGTCCACAAGATCCGCTCCCTGCTGGCCGTGCTCGACAAAGAGCAGCCCTCCTCGGCCCTGATCTTCGCCAACACCCGCGAGGACACCTCCACTGTGGCCAGCTTCCTGAGCCGCCAGGGGCTCGACGCCGAGTACATCTCCGGCGAGCTGTCCCAGGCCGCCCGCGAAAAGGCGATGAAGAAGCTCAAGCGCGGCAGGATCCAGTTCCTGGTGGCCACCGACGTCGCGGCCCGGGGCATCGACATCAGCGATCTGTCCCACGTCTTCCACTACTCGCTGCCGGAAGATCCAGCGGTCTACCTGCACCGCTCCGGCCGCACCGGCCGCATCGGCAAGACCGGTGTGTCCATCGCCATCGCGGGCGGGAGCGATCTCAGCACGCGCCTGGTGCTCGAGCGCCAGTACGACATCCAGTTCGAGGTCCTGCCGGTGCCCGACCAGGAAGAGGCCGGCAAGCTGCGCCTCGAGTCCCAAGTCGGCGTGCTTCGCAGCGCCATGGGCACATCGGCCTTCGAGGGCTACCTCGGCTTGGTGCGAGCCCTCAAGCAGCACGAGCAGGGCGACCTGCTCATGGCCGTGGCTCTGCGGTCTTTCTTCGCCACCGAGCGCCGGCGCCAGGCCGAGGCCGCGGGTGAGGAGTACACGCCACAGGAGAAGCAGCACGACAAGCGCGGGCGGGGCGAACGTCGGGATCGCGGAGAGCGTCGGGATCGCCGGGACCGCGGTGAGCGGCGCGATCGCGGTGAGCGCCGGGATCGCGGAGATGGCGGCGACAAGGACGGCGAGGGCAAAGACCATTCGAGAGGCCGTCGGCGCCGCGGTGGCAAGAAGCGCCGCCGCCGCCGCTCCTAGGGGTCAGCGGGGGAAGCCCCCGCCCCCCATCGGGGTCTGTGCAGCGAACCGAGCCGGAGGCGCCCATTCGGGCGTTGTCAGGCTTTCGTCGGGACCCTTGCGTCCTGCGCGCAAAGCCAGATAGGTCCGAACCCGTCCCGTCAACGGCAGATCCTGCTCTCGGAGCAAACCCATGAAGGCTCTCTCCCGCACCTCCATCCGTCGCCTCGCGGTCCTCGGCGGCCTGGGCGTCCTGGCCCTCGCCCTGTGGTCCCAGACCAACGCCCCCGCCGTCGCTCAAGAAGGCGGCCTGCTCGACATCGACATCGGCGACATCGACCTTGGCGACGACACCAAGGGCGGCGAGCAGTCCATGTCCTACGAGGGTCAGGTGGGCCAGGATGCCGACAACTACAAGCCCGGCACCCCAGTCTACATCACCCACACCAAGGGCAACATCTCGGTGCGCTGCACCGACTCCGAGGGCATCCAGGCCCGGATCAACTTCACCGTGGAAGGCACCAAGCAGGACGCCATGCAGCGCCTGGGTGACTCCATCGGCATCCGCACCTACGCCTCGAACTCCCAGGGCAAGGTGAGCACCTCGGTGCCTGGCAAGTGGTCCGGCATCGAAGCCATCCACACCCCGCTCACCGTCAACCTTCCCCGCGAAGCCCGCGTGCACGTCACCGGTGGCGGCGGTTGGGTCCAGATCGTGGGCTGCACCGGCACCGTCAAGGCCACCACCCGTGGCGGCGGCATCTACGTCGATGGCATCCTGTCGAGCTTCGACTTGTCCACCAACGAAGGCGACATCGAGATCGAGCTGGACGAGTCCGCCGAGCTGACCTCCTCCAGCCGCGCCAGCGCCACCGCCGGAGCCATCAAGCTCACCATGCCCATCACACAGAAGGGCAACCTCAACGCCCGCGGCTCCGAGGTCACCGTCGATCACCTGGTCAACGGCACCAACACCTCCACCCACGTCCAGGGCACCCTGAGCGACTCCGGCCCGAGCATCACGCTGACGGCCAAGACCGAAGTCACGATCAAGTCGCCATAGGCGGATCGCCAGGCTGGTTCAGTCCTCGCTGGGAGCGGCCCCCATGGCCTCTTCCAGGCTCCACACCTTGTGGACCTCGACCTTCGCGCCCGAGCCCACCAGGCGGGCATGGCAGGCCAGACGGACGTTGGGGTCGCGATCTGGACCCAGGTGCTCGTCGAGCAGATCGGTCTCGGCCTCGGCGGCCGGGCGCAGGGCCTCCATGCCCTCGAGCACGTCCACCCGGCAGCCGCCACAGGTTCCGCCGGGGCAGTGGGCGTGGATGGGGGTGTCCAAGGTCTGGGACGCCATGATCAAGGTGTAGTGGGGCTCGGTCTGAAGCACGTGCTCACTGCCGTCGGGAAGGACCAGGGTGAGGGTGACGCGCGTGTCCTCGGTGTCGGTCGGGATCCGGCCCAGGAGGCGGTCCTTGATGCGCTTGCGGATGCGGAAGCGGGACATGAGCTTCTCTCCTGCGAAGGGGCGGCGCCGAGGTGCGACGCCTACGGCGTCGTCCGCTCGAACGGCGCCGCCTCGGGCTGCCCTCGGTCAGACCAAGGCGGGTTGTAGGGATCCCAGGTGCCGGCTTCGACGGCGATGAGGGAGGCCACCAGGTACTCGAAGGCCTGCTTTGGGGTGTCGGCGTAGTGGACCAGGTCGAGATCGCGCTCGCTGATGGTGCCCCACTCGGCCATGGCCTCGATGTTGAGCACCTGCTTCCAATACTCGGACCCGTACAGGATCAGCGGCATACGCTTTGCCAGCCGGCCGGTCTGGCGCAGGGTGAGGCTCTCCATGAGCTCGTCCATGGTGCCGAAGCCGCCGGGGAAGGCCACCAGGGCGCTGGCCTTGTAGACGAACCAGTACTTGCGCATGA
>CAZHIK010000299.1:0-9324 GCA_964532635.1 uncultured Enterobacterales bacterium | reverse complement strand
CGGCCTGCAGGCCGCGGACTCCCGCCTGGAGGCCCACTGGGGCCTGGGACCCGCGCGCCGGGCCGCCGTGCTGGCGATGCTCCCCACCGCGCTCCGCGGCGAGCAGCCCCCCCGGGGCGACGCCGCACTGGACGCTGCGGTCGCACGCTACGCAGAGCTCGAGGCCATCACCCTGGCCCCCGTGGCCCGACCGTCCGCCGACAGCTCCAGCGTAGACCCGCGAGCCGTGGAGGCCGCTGGCCAGGTCGCCCGGGACAGCTGGACCCGCCTGGCCCGGGTGGCCCTGCAGGCCGCCGGCCTCGACCCCGCGCTGGTGGAGCGCGCCCCCCCACCGCGAGCCGACGCGGAGCCCCGCCCTGCGCGACGCCACACCGGCCTGTTCGACGCCAGGCGCCACGTGGCCCTCACCGCGTCCGCCACCTGGGCGCGCACCGACGCCCTGCGCTGGTACCACGACCTGGTCCGGGGCCAGGAAGACCCCGAGACCGAAGCACGGCTGCTGCGCTGCGCTTCCCTGGAGCTGGCCGGCGTGCTCGACGCCCTGGTGCAGCGCGCCCGCGACGGCGGGCACCGCGCGGCAGCGCATGCCCTGAGCCGCTGCGCCACCGGCGTGCGCCGGGGTGGCAGCGCCAAGCCCTGGAGCGCCGAGACCGCCCTGGTCACCGGCGCGGGCCCTGGCTCCATCGCCGAAGCCATCGTCGCTCGCCTGCTCGAGGGCGGTGCCCGGGTGATCGCCACCACCTTCCCACCCGCCGAGCCCGAGCGAGCCGCCGTGGCCCGCCTCCAGGCCCTCTACCGTCGCCACGCAGCCGCCGGAGCCTCGCTGCACCTGGTGCCCTTCGATCAGGGCAGCCGCGAGGACGTGGACGCCCTGTGCCGCTGGCTGACCACCTCGGCCGCGGAGGTCCGGGGTCCTCGCCGGGTGCGCACCAAGGCCCCCTGGCTTCCCACCCTCTGCTTCCCCTTCGCAGCCGCACCGGCCGAGGGTGACCCCACGGATCTGAGCGAGCGCATCGGCCAGACCCTGCAGGTCAACCTGGTGGGCGTGGAGCGCCTGGTGGGCGCCCTGGCCCGGGAGACCGGCCGCGCGGGCCGCAGCGCGCCACGGGTCCACGTGGTGCTGCCCCTCAGCCCCAACCACGGCCAGGTGGGGCGCGACGGCCTGTACGCCGAGTCCAAGGCCGGCCTCGAGGCCTTGCTGCACCGCTGGAGCTCCGAGAACGACCGCTGGGGACACCGCGTCACCCTGCTGGGGGCGCGCATGGGCTGGGTTCGGGGCACCGGGCTGATGTCGGGCCTCGACCCCGTCTGGCGCACCGTGGAAGCGGAGCTGGGCATCCAGACCTTCGCCACGGGCGACATGGCCGCGCTCATCCTGGAGCACTGCCAGGGGACGGCCCGGCGCCAGGCCGTCGAGCAGCCCGTCATCGCCGACCTCACCGGCGGCTTCGGCGAAGCTGCGGGGGGCCTGCGGGCGGTCATCGAGCGCGCCCTGAGTGCCCGCGGTGGAGCCCAGGAGGAGGGCGGCGACCATCCCGAGCGACAGGCCCTGCCCTGCCCTCTGTTCCGCTTCCCCGACCTCCCAGCGCGCCGTCCCGGCGCCCCGTGCCGCATCGATCCGGCCCGCTCCGTGGCCGTGGTGGGCTTCGGCGAGGTGGGGCCCTTCGGCAACGCTCGCATCCGCTGGTCCTACGAGGTCGGTGGCGGTCCCTCGGCCGAGGCCGCCCTGGAGCTGGCCTGGCTGTGCGGTCTGATCCGCTTCGCCGGCGGGCGCTGGGTGGACGCCACGAGCGGCGAGCCCGTGGACAGCACCACCCTCGCCGAGCGCTACGATCTGGATGCTCGGGTGGGGGTGCGGAGGCTCGAGAGCTTCGATCCCGAAGCCGTGGAGGCCCTGACCGAGCTGGTGCTGGAGCAGGATCTGGTCTTCCACCTTCCCGACGAGGCCACCGCACGGGCCATCGCCGCCTCGGATCCCGAGGGCAGCGAGGTCTTCGAAGACGGCGAAGGTGGCTGGACCCTGCGTCGCCGAGCCGGCAGCCGGGTGCGCCTGCCCAAGCGGGTGGCCCTGACCCGCAGCATCGGCGGGCAGCTCCCGACGGGCTGGGATCTCGGCAGAATGGGCCTGGACCCCGACCTGCAGGACCAGATCGATCCCGTGGCCGCCTTCAACCTGGTGGCCACCGCCCAGGCCTTCCGCAGCGCTGGGCTGGAACCCGAAGACCTTGGCGAGCACCTGCACCCCGGCCGCGTCGGCTCGAGCCAGGGCGGAGGCATCGGCGGCATGCGGGCCCTGCGTCGACTGTACGTGGACCCGGTGCTCGATCGCGAGCGCCAGACCGACGCCCTGCAGGAAGCCCTCATCAACGTCTCGCCCGCCTGGTCGGCCTGCGCGCTGCACGGGGGCTACGGTCCCATGGTGCACCCCGTCGGCGCCTGCGCCACCGCCGCCGTGTCCCTCGAGCTGGGGGTGGATCTCATCCTGCGGGACAAGGCCGACATGGTGGTGGCAGGCGCCTTCGACGACATCGGCCCCGAGGGCATGCGTGGCTTCGCCGACATGGCCGCCACGATCTCGGACGAGCAGCGGGAAGCTCGCGGCCTGGACCCGGATCAAGCGAGTCGCCCCTGTGACGCACGTCGGGGCGGCTTCGTGGAGGCCCAGGGAGGCGGCACCCTGCTGCTGTGCCGCGCGGACCGCGCCCTCGAGCTGGGCCTGCCCATCTACGGCCTGTTGGCCGGCGCCTGGAGCCGGGGCGACGGCCTGCAGAGCTCCATCCCCGCGCCAGGGCGGGGCCTGCTGGGACTGGCGGCGGGCGGACACCGCTCCGAGCTGGCCCGAGCCCTGGCCGCCTATGGCTTGGGCGCCGACGACGTCGGGGTGGTGTCCCTGCACGGCACCAGCACCGAGGCCAACGACCCCAACGAAGTGGAGCTGCACGCCTCCATCGCCACCGCCATCGGTCGCGACATCCGCAAGCCCCTGCCCGTGATCGCCCAGAAGGGCCTGACCGGCCACAGCAAGGGAGGCGCGGCGGCCTGGCAGGCCATCGGCCTGCTGCAGGCCATGAACGATGGCGTCATCCCCCCCATGGGCAACCTGGCCGAGCCCGATCCCGTCCTGGCCCGCCGGCTGCCCCTGTGCTTCCCCGACCAGCCCCTCCATGTGGGGGCGGGAGGTCTACGGGCCGGGCTGCTCACCAGCCTGGGCTTCGGGCACGTGGGCGCGTTGGTGTGCATGGTGCACCCCGACGTGCTGCTCGAGGGCCTGCCCGCCGACCGCCTCGAGGCCTACGCCGAGCGTCGCCAGTCCCGCTGGTGGGCCCGCTTCGCAGCCGAGCACGCCGTGCTCCTGGGAGAGCGTCCAGCGGTGACCCTGCGGGGCGATCGAGGCATCGACGGCCAGCGCGAGCACGACATGCTGCTGGACCCGGCCGGGGCCCCCAGCCGCGAGTCGGGACCATGATCCTGGGTATGGGCCTGGACCTGGCCGCCAGCGAGCCCTGGCGCCAGGCCCTCGAGGACCCGGCCGGGGCCTCCCTGGAGACCTGCTTCACCGCCGGGGAGCTGGCCCGGGTCCAGGGAGGCGCCGTCCACCCCGCTGAGCGCCTCGCCGCCCGCTTCGCGGCCAAGGAGGCCTTCCTCAAGGCCCTGGGCGCCGCCACCATCAGCCGCGGGGCAGGCCGTCCCATCGACCTGCGGGACATCGAGGTGGACAGCGACGCCTGGGGCCGACCGATGCTGGTGCTCCACCGCGCGGCCCTGGCCCAGGCCGAAGCCATCGGCGTCGTGCGCGCTCACCTCAGCCTCACCCATGAGGGCGCCACAGCCGCCGCCGTGGTCATGCTGGAGGGGTGAGCGCCCCAGCTCAGCCGCCGACCTCCACCCGGGCCACGAACGACGAGGTGGGCTCGGAGCAGGTCGAGCAGGAGAGGCGCAGCAGCCAGGACGCGTCCGCGGTGATCCCGGGGAAGGGCCCGGGGCCACCGAGGTGCGCCAGGTCGAGCCGCTCCAGGCCGCCGACATCCGCGCTCCAGATCGTCTCGTCGGGGTGAGGCGCAGAGAGGTACCAGCCCGGCTCGGCCACCGAGGACGCCGTGGGCAGCCGGCTCACGCTCAGTCGGTCGAGGCGGTGGAGGTCCAGATCGTTCCCGCGGGCATCCACCGTGAGCGCTGACCAGGAGACGACGGGGACCTCTCCCTCTACGAAGTGCAGAGGCGTAGCCTCCAGCGGGCTGGGGCTCACCGTACCCAGGCTGCTGTCGTCGTCGATGGCCAGCAGCACCTCTTCGCTCTGCTCGTCTGGGACCAGGATGTGGTAGGCCTGCGCACACTCGCCGGGGCCGCCATGCACGCTGAGCAGCCAGGTGCCCTGGTGGGCTGCAGCGCCACCCAGCTGCGCCAGCATGTCGATGGGGTGACCCGCGGCGAAGGAGAAGGAACTCAGGGGGCAGTGCGCTTCGTCCGAGGAGCACTCCACCTCGAGGCTGACATCGCTTCGCTGGAGCGTACCCGCCGCGAGGGCATCCAGCAGCTCTGCCGGCTCCGCCTGGCCGAAGTGGGTGAGCACCACCCGCTCGCCCAGGGACCCCGGCTCGATGGGAAGGCCCCAGGCACTGGTGTGGAGGGCCGACCAGTCCAGCTCGAGGTCCACGCCCTCCGCGACGAGGGTGGAGCTGACCCGAAGCTCGATCTCCACAGGGATACCGTGCTCGTCCCCGAGCGCGGTGGCCTCCCCCTCCCACCCCGTGTCCCCGCTGGCTGCACATCCGCCGATGACGGAGAGGAGAAGCGCCGTCTGGAGCACCACAGCCACGAGGCTGACAGGCTGGGTGCTGGCATAGGGACTCAAGAGCATGGGCGTACAGTTCCTCTCGACCCAGAGAGTATGCCGCCACCAGTGGTGTTATTGTAATTATTTGCTGTAAACCGTCAGGGTTAGGTCAAGGGAGCCGGCAAAGGACCATTTTGGCGGTATTTTCAATCTGTTCCCCAGCTGCCACCCCACCTCCGAGCGTGCCCGTTGGATCGAATCAAGCTTGTTAATTGGTGTTTTTTGGGTTTTTGCCTCACGGCCTGCACCAAGGGCGACGCCCCAGTCACGGACACAGGCATCGGCCTGTGGCCCGAGGCCGGCTGCGGCGTGGATGACGACAGCTTCGGCAAGGTGTACGCAGAGGCCACCGAGGTGAGCACGGTGCCCCGGGTCCACTGGCGACTCGGGGACGACGCCGGGGTCTCCGTCGTCTTCGCGCCTCTGGACGAACTCGACGCCCCCACCACCGCCCCGGCGAGCGCTTCCGAAGACGACAGCACCCTGCTCCTGGGACTCCCCGCCGACACCCGTGCAATCTACCGGCTGGTGGCCGAGCGGGACTCCGGCCTCACCTGCAGCCTGCCCCGCGAGGCGTGGACCGAGCCGCTCCCCCCCAGCCTGCCCGCGCTGGACACGGTCCTGCACGATCCCACCGGCTCTCCCCTGGCCTACGGCGTCACCGCGATCCACCAGCGGGAGGGCTCGTGGGTGGTGATCTTCGACGGTCGCGGGCGCATCGTCTGGAGCTGGTTCGCGGAGGCCATGGCGGTCCGCGCGCGCCTGGCGGTGGACGGCCGGTCGGTGATGGTGGATGGAATTCCGGTCCCGGGCCACGGGAACGGGATCACGAGGATCGCGCTGGACGGCAGCAGCACCGAGGCCACGGCCATCGACGCCCTGAGCGTGGACTGGGTGGAGCTGAGCGCAGGGAGCTACGCGGGTATCGTCCACCAGACACGAAGCTTCGATCACGAAGGCGAGCAGCGCACCATCCGCGGCCAGGCACTGATGGAAGTCACGCGCGACGGAGAGGCTACGCAGCTGTGGTCCGTGTTCGATCTACACGAGCCGGATCTCGACCAACGCTGGGAGGAGATCGAGGAATCCGACGGCCTCGCCGCCGAGGACTGGTCCCACATCAACGGGCTGTCCTACCACCCGGACAGCGGCGCCTACTACATGACCAGCGAGGGCTTCGACTCGGTCATCGCCGTGGACGTGACCACGGGCGAGACCCTCTGGGAGCTGGCCGCTGGCCCCTCGGACTGGAGCTCGCCCGAAGGCCCCCTGGTGGCCTCACCCCACTCCGTGCAGCGCCTCGACGGCGACCGCCTGCTGGTGTTCAACCGCTGGCACACCTCCAGCACCAGCTCCGAGGCCCTGGAGATCGCCCTGGACTTCGCTAGCGGCGAGGCCACCCCAGCGTGGCTCGGCCAAGCCGACAACCAGCCCTCGGTGTACTGGCTGGGCAACGCCGAGCGCCTCCACAGTGGTGAGACCCTGGTCTCCTGGTCCAGCGCGGGCCAGATCGACCTGCTGGACGGAGACAACACCTCGCTGTTGCGTCTGTCCCTGGACCAGGACCAGACCTTCGGCTTTGTGACCATCGTCCCCTCGCTGTACTGATGGGCAGGACAGCTCCTGGGGTTCACCCCCGGTGCAGCAGGCTCTTCAGCTCCCCCACGTGCGCGGCGGGCAGCTCCACCGCCACCACCGGCGGCCGGCTCCCCTCCCCCACCACGAACCCGTCCAGCTGCAGGGTGACCCAGGCCTGCTCCCCCGCCGTCTCGATGCGGTAGCCGCAGCCCGGCGGGATCTTCAGGCGGTACTCCCGGCCCGTCTTGCGCTGGTAGAAGTCGTAGCCCACCAGCGCCACGATCCCGCCGAGCCCCAGCCAAACCCCCACCATCTCGAACCACAGCAACAGCGGGATGATAGCCAGAAAGCCCAGGGGCGCGCCCAGCTTCAGCCACAGCGAGGTGAGCCCGAAGACTCGCCCTTCGAGCACCAGCCGCCCCTGCTCCGCCCGCATCCGCCCCGGCCCCTTCAGCATGGGAAAGCCCCAGTCTGGCTTGCCAGGCGGGTGGGTGAAGGTGACGGGAATGTCCATGGTAGGGCTCCGCTCGGCGGCGACGACTCCAGCGTATCTCGCGACGACTACGACCCGGCTACATTCCCCCCATGGACCTCATCGCACGCTTCGTGGAGCGCCAGCAGGCCAAGCGGGAAGCCGCCCTCGGCCGCCCGCTCACGCGCCATGAGCAGCACCTGTTCCGCCTGATGTGGGGCCTGATCATCACCTCGCCGCTGATCCTGGTGGTCATCATCGGCAGCATCCGGGCCCTGCTGGCCAACACCTGAGGAGAGGGACGCATGCACCCCGTCGACATCGAGTCCGAGCTGTTCACCGAAGCCGTCAACGACGAACGGGACGAGGTGCTCACCCTGCGCCTGGGCGGTGGCGAGGCCGTGCTGGTGGTGTCGGTGCGGCCTGGGGGGCTCCAGCATCGAGGAGCGCTGCTGGTGCGCGACGCCACCGCCGGAGGCCCTGGCCGATGCCGTGGGGTACGAGCTGGGCCCCTGGGCGGGGCCCGAGGCCGAGCGCCAGCTGATGGGTGTGACGGTGGCGATCGTGGACGTCGAGCAGTCCGACGAGCACGGTCTCCGGGCCGCCCTCGAGGTCGGGTTGTTCGACGATCTGGGCTTCCGGATGGAGATCGACACCGCGCGAGGATGGGCCTGCATGCGGGACATGGAGCCCGAGCATGCCCACGTGCTGGCCCAGGTCTTCCGACCCCCGCCACCGCGCCCGGCGCCGCCGCAGCCCGACGCTCCACCCCACCCCTGGCTGGTGGACGAGATCCCGCTGGCCGTGGATCTCGAGCGCCTGCCGGTGCCCGACCACAGCGAGCTGCACTGGCTGGGCGACAGCTTGCTGGTCTTCCACGAGCAGGGTGCGCTCGCTCTGCTGGAGCCAGCAGCCGAGCTACGCCCCATCGGCCGGCTCCCCGCCCGCCCCAAAACCGTCGTCAGCGCAGCCCAGCGCGTCGCCATGGTCCTGCAGGACCGCAGCTGGACCACCGAGCTGCTCTGCTGGGACCTCGACAGCGAGCCCGAGCCTCGCGCCATCCCCCTGGACCCCGAGCTGCAGCTGCTCGACCACAGCCTGGCCCTGTCCCCCGATGGCGCGCTGCTGGCCGTCCAGGTGCTCGACGCTGAGCGGATGAACCACCTGCGTGTGCTCGACACCACCACCGGCGCCTGCGTGTTCCACGCCCCCGCGTGGCAGGCCTCGCGCTGGACCTCCACCGGGCTCGAGCTGGCCTGCTACCACCGTGACGGCACCCAGGACTACGGCAGCTGGCAGCCTGGAGACGCCCGGGTGACCCCTGCCCCCGCTCCCGCGTTCCACGACGCCCCACCCAGGCGGCTGCGCAAGCTCCTGGATCACTTCGCCACCATCGACGACGGCCCCCGCTACATCGTTGACCTGCAAAGCGGCCGCGGCTGGGTCTTGGCCCCGGGTTGGCTCGAGGGCCTGGGCGCCATCGATGTCCGACGGGACGGCCGGGCCCTGACCCTGTGCCTGTTCGGCGGGCGCTGCTATCGAGCTGACATCGACCAGCGCTTCGTCACCGGCGCAGAACCCAAGCTGGATCGGGAGACCGCGGAGCGCCAGCTGGACATGGCCCTGGCCGACGACGAGTACTTCCTGATGGGGGTCCGCACCCGGCTGTCCCTGTTCGAGTGGTCCCAGCGCACCGGGCTGTCCGAAGCCGAGGTGCGTGAGCGCCTGGACGCCTCGGTGAAGCGCCGCTTCGAGCAACTGGAGGCCGCCATCGACGCCGGACTCGAGGCCCTGGCCTCGGGCGACCAGGGTGCCACCGGCACGCTGTACGAGATCCCGGTGCCCTACGCCGTGGCCCACACCATCGCCGTCCTGGGCACCGACTCGACCGCGGAGGAAGCCGCCCGCGACCGCCTGCGGAAGCGCCTGCGCTCGGCCGCGCTGCGAGCCCTGCTGGATCAGCTGGGTGAGCCCGCGGGCGTGGAAGCCTGGCTGGCCCTCACCGTGCCCGCCCCCCCCGCCATCATCGAGCGCCTGCGGGCCGTCGCGGAACGCTGCGCCAGCGATCCCCTCAACACCGGCTTCGTCACCACCATCGCCCGCATCACAGAAACTCTCGGAGAACACTCGATCTCCGAGACGACCATGAAGCAGCTCGAGGGACGCCTCGAGCGCGTGGAGCGCATGGCCGAGATCGGCGCCCCCCCGATCATCCTGACCAACGACCTGCGGATGCTGGCCGACCTGCTCGAGGCCGCCTTGTAGCGCTCCGCGCGCGGTTCACCCCCGCCCGGCGACACGAATGTAGGGGCGGGGTTCACCCCCGCCCGGCGACACGAATGTAGGGACGGGGTTCACCCCCGCCCGGCGACACGAATGTAGGGACGGGGTTCACCCCCGCCCGGCGACACGAATGTAGGGACGGGGTTCACCCCCGCCC